>CAXNFJ010000124.1:0-6127 GCA_964201165.1 Desulfomicrobium sp. | reverse complement strand
CCGAGGGAGCGATCTTGGTCTTCTCTTCAACCGCCTCGACGCTCAGTCCCTTACGTTCACGACCTTCACGCAGTGCCGTTCCGATTTCATTCAAATCCATATTCTGGAAACTCCATGCATGATTTGGCGAAACAGAGGTTTAGAGCTTTTTTTGGATGATGGCTTTGGCGCGCAAACCATCCATGTATTCCTTGAAACGCTCTTCAAGCTTGGGACGCATAAGGGTTTCCCGCACCTCTTCTTCCACGGCGGTCTGTTCCTGTCGTGCTCCGTCCTTACGCTCAAGCAGCTTCAAGATCACCCACTTGTCCTGCACCATGAACGGTTTGGTCGCGTCTCCCACGTTCAGATCGCGCAAGGCTTCCCGCCAGGGCTCGTCCAATTCACGCCAGTTCACGTCCGCCAGGGCTCCGTTTTCGACCTTGGGACCGATGGAATACTGTTCAACGGCCTCGTCAAAACTCATTTCACCCGCATCCAGGGCATTCTTGAGGGTTTCTGCGCGATCCGCCTCCGCGACCACGAGCAACTGCAGGCCAACAGTGCGCTCCGTGGCCAGCTCGGCCCCGTTCTGCTTGAGATAGGCGTCGATCTCTTCCTGGGTGACCACGACCTTGCGCCGCACCATATAGCCAAGCATCTTGTGCTTGACGATGTCCTGACGGCTGCGTTCCTTGAATTGTTTCGGAGTCTGGCCTTGCAGGCGCAGGCTGCGTTCGAATTCGTCCTCGCTCAAACGCCGACGCACCTTGAACTGCCGAATTTCATTCTCCACTTCCGAGTCTGAAACCTCGATCTTGAGCCGCGCCGCCTCCTGCCGAATAATGATGTCATCGATCATGCTCTCCAGAACCTGGGCATCGATCGTTCCGGCCGAAGTCTGATCCGGAGTCTGGCCCACGACCAGACGGACCTGCTGCTGCAGTTCATGTGAGGTGATGATTTCGCCATTGACCACGGCGACGATACGATCGACCACCTGGGCTCCGTGGGCCAGTCCGAGAAAGGCGAAAAGTAAAAATCCTGCCAGAACAACGCGCGCAACGTATTTTTTCATAAAATATGTCTCATTTCATTGATTTAAAGAATGTCGGATTCAAGGATCACGCGTACCGGAAAGCCCTGTCCCGGGGATGGCGAAAGCCATGACCAAGACACGTACCGTGCTCTTTTCAAAGTGCAATGCACGTAAACAATGCGCCCAAGGTACTACCCTCGTGCGCGGACCGAGTCCAGTTCAATCTTGGACAGCTCCGCGGCCCTCAAAGCCTGACCCGGTCCCGAAGCCCGAGCAGCAAATCTTTCAGCGCGTGCATGGCCAAAGTGGGCGAGGCATGGCCCTGCATACGCAGTTCCAGCTTGGCCGGAGGCAGAATTCGGGCATTTTGGGCGTTCTCATCGACCCAAATCATGAGCTTGGAGAGGTCCACATTATGCCGGGTCTCGTCCCAGTGCAGCAGAGCCCGCTCCTCGAACAGGTCGACCCGCACCGCGCCCAGCCTGCGCACATCGATCTTGATCATGAGCACGGCCACGAAGGTCTTGAGGGCTTCGGGCAGAGACCCAAAACGGTCGCGCATGTCGTCCACGATCTCGACGATGGCCGCCTCGTCGTGGCAGGAGGACAGGGCCTTGTAGTAGTGCAGGCGCTCCTTGCTATCGGCCACATACTCCTCGGGGATGAGGGCCTGGAAGCCGAGGTTGAGTTCGGGTTCGATCTCCGTCTCGACCTTGCCGCCGCGCAGCCTGGTCACTTCCTCTTCCAGCATCTCCAAAAAGAGGTCGAGGCCGACCTTGCCGATGGTCCCGGACTGGGCCTCGCCGAGGATGTTGCCGGCCCCGCGCAGGCGCAGGTCCTCCATGGCGACCTTGAATCCGGCGCCCAGATAGTCCATATCAAGGATGATCTTGAGACGCTTGCGCGAGACTTCCTGCAGACGATCCAGATCCGGAATGATGAAATAGGCGTAGGCCTGCTCACTGGAACGCCCGACCCGGCCGCGCAGCTGGTACAACTGGCCCAGGCCGAAAAGCTGGGCCTGATCGACAATGAGGGTGTTGGCCCGCGGGAAATCCAGGCCAGACTCGATGATGGCCGTGCATACGAGCACATCGAGTTCCCCATGCCAGAACTTGTGCATGGTCTCTTCCAGGTCATGGGCCTTCATCTGGCCATGCCCCATCCCGACCCGCGCTCCGGGAACCAGGGAGGAAACGAATTCAACAACCCGCTCCAGGCCCTGCACCCGGTTGTAGACCCAGAAAACCTGTCCGCCGCGCGCCAATTCGCGCTCCAGGATGGGCTTGAGCTGGGCGGCGTCACGCTCCATGAGGGAGGTTTCCACGGGCTTGCGGTCCCGGGGCGGGGTCTCGATGACGCTCAAGCCCCGGATGCCGGACAGGGACAGCTGCAAGGTGCGCGGGATGGGCGTGGCGGTCAGGGTCAGGACGTCAATGGAGGAGCGCATCTTCTTGATCCGCTCCTTGTGCTTAACCCCGAAGCGCTGCTCCTCGTCCAGGATCAGGAGCGAGAGATTGGAAAACTCCACGTCCTTGGAGAGCATGCGGTGGGTGCCGATCAACACGTCCACCTGGCCGCGCCGGGTGGCTTCGAGGGTCCTTTTTTGTCCGGCCGTCGGCACAAAGCGGCTGAGCAGCCCCACATTGATGGAAAAGGGCTCCATGCGCTGGCGAAAGGTCTGATAGTGCTGCTCGGCCAGGACCGTGGTCGGACAGAGGAGGGCCACCTGCTTGCCGTCCAGGACCGCGCGGAAAGCCGCGCGCAGGGCCACTTCGGTCTTGCCGAAGCCCACATCGCCACAGACCAGGCGGTCCATGGGTTCTGGCTTTTCCATATCGGCCAGGACATCGGCGATGGCCTTTTCCTGATCCCGGGTCTCCTCGAATCCGAAGCTGGCCTCGAATTCCCAGTACAGCTCCGAAATCGGATTATATTCAAATCCCTTGGTGATCTTACGGAAGGCGTACATCTCCACCAGGTCACGCGCGATCTTGGCGATGGACTGCCGGGTTCGCTCCCGGGCCTTGCTCCAGGCCGCGCTGCCCAGGCGGTCCAGGGCCGGGGCCGCGCCGTCGGGCCCCTTGTAGCGCTGGACCTGTCCCAGGCGGTCCACCGGCAGGTAGAGCCGGTCTTCGCCGTCATACTGCAGCAGGAGATAGTCGTTGGCCACATCTCCGAACTTGATGCGGTGCAGACCGCCGAAACGGCACAACCCGTAGTCGCGGTGGACCAGCAGATCCCCGGACTCCAGTTCGTCAAAGGTGTCGAGACCCTTGAAGGCCTTGCTCGCGGCACGCTGCGCCTTGGGCGCCCCAGGCTGGAGCACGGACTCGGGCAGGATCTGCATCTGGGCCCAGGGCAGACGCATGCCGTGCCCCATGGACCCGACCAGGGCGAAAATTCCCGTTCCCTGCGAATCGTACTCGGTCTTAAGAACGTGATTGTCCTGGGCCGCGAGCTGCAGGAACTTCTTGCGGGACTGTTCGGTATGAAAGCAGAGCAGGGTCTGGGTGTAGGTCCGCCGCCAGACATCGAGCTCCGCCATGAGGGCCCGCCAGGGACGGGTGCGGCTCTCCGGGGTCCAGAACATGTCCTCGAACCCGGCCACCCCTTCCTCGGGCAGATCCACGCCCTCTTCCCGCACGCCCATGACCAGGCTTTCACACAGGATCTGACGGTTGTTCTCCCATATCTTGCGCACGTCGCCGGGAGTCTGGATCAGGCCATGCCGGGGCCACAGCCTTTCGTCGTCGCGGAAATGATTCTGCCAGGCCCAGCTCGTTTCCTCCAACTTGGTCCGCAAATCCTGGGCCTCGGCCATCAGAAAGATGCTCTGTTCCGGCAGCCAGGCTTCAAGGCCGACAGTCTGAGGATAGTACATGCTCGGCGGCAAATGAGGCTGAACCTGCAGAAGCTCCTTTTCCAGGTCGGCTCTGGTGCCCTTGGAGATCTCCCCGAGGCGCAGCCATCCATCGAGCATGACCCGGGCCTCGTCGCGATAGGTGTCGGCGCCGATGCACCCAGCTACAGGCAGGACGGTCACGGATTTGAGCTCGGCTTTCGAGCGCTGGGACATGGGCTCAAACAACTTGATGTGCTCAAGGGTGTCCCCGAAGAATTCAAAGCGCAACGGATGCTCGTATCCGGGGCAGAAAATGTCCATGATGTCGCCGCGCAGAGATATTTCGCCCACGCTCGTGACCATGGACACCCGGGAATAGCCCCAGTTGATCAGGGTTTCGAGCAGATCGTCCTGGGGAATCTCCTCGCCCTCGGCCAGACCCAGATGCTCCCGCTGCAGCAGGTCCGGATGCGGCCATTTCTGGATCAGGTTTTCCAGGGGCAGGAGCACGCCTTTTCCCCGCCCCTTTTGGGCCAGGGCAAACAGCGTTCGCCAGCGTTCGGGCCAGGAGGAGCGGCGTGGATCGTCCACCGTGTAATGCGGAAAACGCAGCCATCGGCGCTCCCAAAAAGGAAGGGCCTTGTCCGCCGGAGAAAAAAGATGGGCCAGGGATGCATACAAAGGCAGGTCGGCGCTGGGAGGAAGGACCACCACGACGTTATGGCCCTTTTCCAGAAGGGCCTGGGCCAGACACATCTGCGAGGCCGGACCGCTTTTGAAGATCCGGAGTTGACGGTCGACACCGTCGATGAGCTTCTGCAGAGCAGAGGGAATGAACACGTTGAGACCAGTCACGGTTGGAGGGACGGGGAAAAGCCGCCCCCGGATGGAGGCGGCTCGTATTTGTATCCGCGGATACCTACATTTCCACGACGGACAAGGCAACAGGAGTTTGGTTCTTGGACTGACCGAACGCGTCTGAAAAAGGATAGACAGCTTACGGGTGGATGCGTATGGATCAATCCGAACGGCCCCTGACAACCCCGCCCAAGGAGCATACTCGATGGCACGATTCCTTCCCAATGA
The DNA here is from genome assembly GCA_964201165.1 of Desulfomicrobium sp. Lineage (GTDB taxonomy): Bacteria > Desulfobacterota > Desulfovibrionia > Desulfovibrionales > Desulfomicrobiaceae > Desulfomicrobium. The sequence continues at coordinate 1,178 of CAXNFJ010000124.1, read as the reverse complement.
GGATCCATTCACTCTGGAAGACCAGCTCAAGATCCTTGGCAATGACGAATTGCTTGATTTTTGGGAAGAAAGTCAGATGTTGGACAAGTACCTGGAGCCCACCGAACATGAGGGAACGCCCTCGACGCACTACGAAAACGCCATCCTGAACGAACTCAGGCTGCGCTATTCCATGGGCCAGATTTAAAACCCGTCCCTTTTTAAACTGCAAAGCTCCCTTTCGGGAGCTTTTTTTTGTCCAACGCACACCAGAGGACGCAAAAAAGGCCGGTCATGGACCGGCCGAATTTGTGGAGCGGGAAACGAGATTTGAACTCGCGACTTCAACCTTGGCAAGGTTGCACTCTACCACTGAGTTACTCCCGCATTTCTATGGAGGCGGCATCCAGATTTGAACTGGAGAATGGAGGTTTTGCAGACCTCTGCCTTACCGCTTGGCTATGCCGCCATTTTCTCGTGGAGCGGGAAACGGGACTCGAACCCGCAACCCTCAGCTTGGAAGGCTGATGCTCTAGCCATTGAGCTACTCCCGCCCGCGAGGAACATGCAGCTACTTCATGGGGCATTGCCCGTCAAGGAAAAAGAAGGGGTTACCAGACTGTCCCAAAACGGCGATCTGCTTCGTCACTGCAGAAAATCCAGAGCCTCACCGGTCTCAATACCCTTACGGGCACACGTACGCTTCGGGCCTGGATTTTCTTTGTTCCTCGCATCTCGCTGTTTGGAACAGTCTGGACATTTGGAATTCGTGAACAGTTAGCTAACCCAATCCCTGACCCGGTTCCATGATCCTTCCGGTCAGGGTGGTTTCGTATCCGCCCAGGGCCTCGATGCGGACCTTGAACGACTGAGAGCGGATCAGATCCAGCACTACTTCGGTCTTCCAGTCCGCAAGTTCGGGCAAAAAAGCCAGATCGTACCGCTCCCGGGCCAGGGGCACAAAGTCCAGGCCCAGGGCGTTGGCCGCGGCGAAAATACCCAGGCCGCAGGACGCCGTCCCGGTCAGGACGTTGACGGCCACGGCCATGTGCGTGAACTCCTCCTTCTCATACCCCGCCACCTGCTCCGGACCGAGCCCGGCCTGACGCAGATGGTAGTCGAGCAGGATGCGCGTCCCGGCCCCGCGCTGGCGGTTGATGAAACGCACCTCCGGCCGTGCCAGATCCTCCACACCCGTG
>CAXNFJ010000123.1:0-6137 GCA_964201165.1 Desulfomicrobium sp. | reverse complement strand
GGATTTTCGGGGTCAAGGACGGCATGGATCCCACCATGCGCCTGCTGCTCAACTTCTGCTGCGGGACGGTCTACACCGGTGTCTGGGCCGTGCTCCGGGGTATTTCCCTTGTCCCCAACGGACCGGGTTTTCTGGGGGCGGTCTACATCGGCGTCTTCGAGATGGGCGTGACCTTCGTGCTCTGGATGTCGGCCCTGCGCCTGTCCCGAACCACGGCCCAGGTCAGCAACCTCATCTACCTGGCCCCCTTCCTGTCCCTTTTCATCATCCATTTCCTGGTCGGCGAAACCATCTTCGCCTCCACACTGGTCGGACTGGGCTTCATCCTGGCCGGCACCGTGGTTCAAAAATTCGCGGACAGCCAAGGTTCTGCCCGGCAATGACGGCGCGCTCCTTCTCCAGGCGAAAGTTTCTCCACTTTGTGCTGCTCTTTCAAGCGCATCTCCTGCTTTTTTCCTGCGCACCCAGAAAACCGCGTCGAAAAATCGTCTCCCCTTACCCCATGTAGGCCCATTCAGGCGTGCCGGGCATGCGCGCAAATCAAAAAATGCATTGACAGAGTTGCGCCTCATGCCTACAGGGGGGCAAGTCTGGAAGCGTCATGCCATTTCATGGGAAATGACCGTGGCGCTGGTGCGGACCAGCTGGCAACTGTTACCAGCCGGGGCTTCCGCATTTTTTTTACCTTTTTTTTTCGGAGTTACGGTTTTGTCTATGAACATCTATGTAGGTAATTTGTCCTGGTCGACCACCGACGCCGACCTCAAGTCCCTGTTTTCTCAGTTCGGTCAGGTCACTTCCGCCCACGTCGTTGAAGACCGCGCCACCGGCCGCTCCCGTGGCTTCGGCTTTGTCGAGATGGACGACGACGGCGGCCGCAAAGCCATTCAGGCCTTGAACGGCACCGATTTGCAGGGCCGCAACCTGAAGGTCAATGAATCTCAGCCCCGTGAGAGCCGTCCCCGCTACTAAGCGGTCCCTCATGAGGAAGCCCGTCTCCGACGGCCTTCGGACCACGCAGACAAAACCCTCGTCGAAAATCTCGACGAGGGTTTATTTTTTTCTGCACGAAAGATCCTGGCGGACGTGAGACGAGCCGGTCTCCCTACATCAACGACGGCAGGAAGGTCACTATTTGCGGGAACATGAACAGCAGTATCGTACAGACAATGGTGGCCATCAGAAAGGGGTAGATGCCCCGAAAGATCGATTCCATGCTGATGTTCTGTTTCATGGCGGTGGTCACACCGTAGACTACATACACGTTGATACCCACGGGAGGAGTGATGACCCCCATCTCCGTGACCATGACGATGATCACTCCGAACCAGATCGGATCGAAGCCCAGACCAGTCACCACGGGGTAGAATACCGGAACCGTGAGCATGACCATGGCCAATGAGTCCATGAAGCAGCCGCCGATCAGGTAGATCATGACGATAAGTCCCATGATCGCCAGAGGCGGGATGTCGAGCCCGCCGATGAAACTGGCCGCAGTGAACGGGATACGGGTCACAGCCAGAAATTTTCCGAACACCACGGCCCCGGCCACCAGAAAGAGGATCATGCACGAGGTGCGCAATGTTTCCTCCAGGGACTTCATGACCAGTTTCACGTTCAGCTGCCTGCGCACCAATCCGAGAATCAGGACGCTGACAGCACCCACGGAAGCAGCTTCCGTCGCCGTGAACCAGCCCCGGAAAAGCCCGGTCATGACCACCACGAAGATGATCAGGGTGTCGAGAAGCCCTTTCAGGGATCTGAACCGTTCCGACCAGGAAAAGCGCTCGCCCGGAGGTCCCAACTCAGGTCTGAGATGACAGGAGATCATGATCGCGACAATGAAAAGAAACGTCAGCAGGAACGCTGGGAGAATGCCGGAAGCGAAAAGCTTGCCGATGGATTGCTGCGTCAGCACTCCGTAAACGATCAACACGACGCTCGGGGGCATGACCATGCCCAGCCCGCCACCCGCGGCCACCGCCCCGCCGGCCAGCCGGTCATGGTATCCGAAGCGCTTCATCTCCGGAATGGCCACGGTGGCCATGGTCGCGGCCGTGGCCGGACTGGAGCCGCAGACCGCGCCGAAGGCGGTGCAGGCGGAAACAGTGGCCATGGCCAGCCCGCCGTGGATGTGACCCAGGAAACGATAGGCCGTGGCGAACAGACTTTTGCTGATCCCGGCGTTGAAGGCCAACTGGCCCATGAGGATGAAAAGGGGAATGGTCGTCAGGTCGTAGGAGACAAAAACCTCGTACATGCTGCGACTGACCATGTTCAGCCCGCCCTGGAACGAAGTCAGCACGGAAAAGCCGACAAAGCCGACAACGCCCATGACAAATGCCACGGGCATGCGCGTGACGAACAGAAGTATCATGGCGGCGATGCCGACCAGGCCTACAAAAGTCGGACTCATGACTGCCTCCATTCACGCAGAAATTGGAGCAGATCAATCAGCATGGCCACAGTGGTCACGGCGAAACAGCCTGCCAGGACATAGATGAGAAGGTGTTCGGGCAAGCCCAGATTCATGGAAACTTCTCCGGAAATATGCTTGTCCCGGGCGTACGCTCCCATCATGACCGTCACCATGGCGAAAAAAAGGACGGACAGCAGGTCCCGGAAGAGTTTGACCCTGCGCCGTGTCCGGGTGGAGAGAAGCTGCACGAACACTTCCACCCCGATGTGCGACCTGTGGGCATGAGCATAGGGCAGCCCCAGTCCCAGAGCCAGCACGGCCAGAAAAGTCACCATTTCTTCAGATCCGAAAATGGGGCTCCGATTGAGCCGACCGGCGATATCGGCCACAGTCAGCACGGCCATTCCCAGCAGACTGATGCAGGCGGTAACGCGCATCAGGTTGCCGATCTTGGTTACTGCGTTGGCAAAAAAATCCACACAAGCTCCTTGAATGAAAATTACCTCGCGCGGGAAAACGACCGGGGACTATACCTGCCGCATTCCCGCGCGTTGGTTGAAATCAGTGCCCTCTACTTCAGACCGGCACGCATGAAATCGAGCACGGCCTTACCGTCAACGCCAATCTTGGCGCATTCGGCCTCGTATTCCGCAAAAATGGGCTCCATGGCCTTGACCCAGCGCCCGGCTTCGGCCTCATCGAGCTTGACCACTTCGTTCCCGGGCTGGGCCAGAAAGAATTCACGGCCTTCCTTGTCGCTGTCATCCCAGGCCTGGCCATGCTTGGGGATCCACTCCCGGCTTACTTCGGTCATGGCTTTTTGCACTTCGGGAGTAAGCCCGGCCCAGACATCCTTGTTGATGACCACGAAAAAAGTGGTCGTGTAGGCCACGGCCGTGGTGTCGGTCAGATAGTCGACGACCTCTCCCATTTTCCAGCCCTTGTTTGTTTCCTCGGGATAGAAGCCGCCATTGACCACTCCCTTCTGGATGGACTGGTAGGAGTCGGGCATGGACATGGCCACAGGGCTGCCGCCCAGGGCGGTGACCACGCTGGCGCTGTTGCCGGTGGCCCGGATCTTCATGCCTTTTAGGTCGTCCATGGTTTTGATGGGCTTGCCTGCGGTGTGCAATTTGCCGGGCCCGTGGGCATGGAAAAAAAGGACATGCACGTCGTCGAATTCCTTGGGCTTGAACTGGGCATAGACCGCATTGGCCAGGGTCGTGGCCTGCATCCCGGAGGTGTAGCCCATGGGCAGATCCACGCCGGACAGGACCGGGAAACGACCCTTGGTGTAGCCCAGGGCGGAGAGGCCGATGTCGGAAATGCGCTGGACCACGCCGTCATAACAGTCCTTGGGCTTGGTCAGCGTGCCTGCGGGATAATAGTCGATGACGACCTGGCCGCCGGAGCGGGATTCAACCTCGCGGCACCACTGTTCAGCGAGCTGCGACTGAATGTGGGTCGGAGGGAAAAAATTGCTGTAGGACAGTTTGACCGGTCCCGCGGCCATGGCCGGAACCGACACCCCCAGGACAAGGAAAACGGCGGCCAGGGCCGCGAACCGTGAAGACAGCCTCATTACATCATCCTCCGTGTGAAAAGTAAGGCCGCGCCCCATGCGCCAGCCTGATTATTCCTGGATGTCCAGGGCGTTGGCCATGGCCAGCTTCATGGCGGCCCGGCGAAAATCCTTGCGGTCGATGGTCCCCGTCCCGAGCAGGGAATGGATCAGAAAGCCTTCGAACAGGGCCGTGTTCAGAGCCCCGATCTTGCTGGCCGCATACCCGCTCTGCACGTAGGGGGCGACGATATCCTCGAAGATATCGTTGGACAGGCGATAGAGCGACTGGTTGAGTTGAGAACGCAACTCCTCGTTGCGGGAGGCGTGGATGGTGAATTCCAGAAAGACCGAACACCAGTTGCGGTCATCGATCATGGTCTCCAGAAAATCGAGAATGCGACCCATGACCTCTTCGAGGCTGCGCGCGTTCTGCAAGGCCGCGTCGCGCATGGCGCGATAGGCCTGCATCTTGATGGCGATGATGGCCAGCATGATGTCGTCCTTGCTTTGCCAGTGCCGGTAGAAATTCCCCTTGGCGTACCCGGCGTCGGCCGTGATCTCCGCCACTGTGGTCGCCACGAAGCCCTTGGCGGCAAAGAGCTTTTCCGCCGAATCAAGCAGTTCGCGCTGGGTCTGGAGTGATTTTTCCTGTTGCTTCCTGGCCACGACATTTTTCCTTTTTAGTCATCGGTCATAAAATGACCGAAAGTCATTTTGTGACCGAGTATTTATTCCTCTCTCCCCTGTCAAGGAGATTCTTAACGTAGCTCTGACAGGAACTCAGGGCCGCCTTGACAAGACGGCAGCCCCATGACTAGCTCCAATCTGCTTTGGAAAAGGGAATCCCGTGCAAATCGGGAGCGGACCCGCCGCCGTGAGTTCCATGAAAAGCCATTCTCCCTGGTTGTCCACTGGGCACGAGCCTGGGAAGGACGAGAATGGTGGAACAAGTCGGAAAACCTGTCCAAAGACCAACCATAGTCTGTTCTGCCAGCAACGGGGGATATTGCCGGCCGAACCCCTGGACCCTCGTCCTTTTTTTTCCACCACCCCCGCCAACAGGAGGACTTATGTCTCAAGCCTCATGTGTTCGCGGACTTCTTGTTACCATTTTTCTGCTCTGTCTTGCGTCGGCCTCAATGGCCGGCCACAAGGAACGGCCGCCCAGGAAAGGAATCCTGCTCGTCGCCTTCGGCAGCACCGTGCCCGAAGCCCGCGCAGGTCTGGTTCATGTCGAAACTCGGGCCAAGACCCGCTTTCCGGGCCTGGAGATCCGCTGGGCCTACTCGTCGCGCATTGTGCGCGAGAAACTGGCCAGGGAAGGTCTTGTCTTCGATTCCCCGGCCATGGCCCTGGCCAGAATGATGGACGACGGCTTCACCCATGTCGCCGTGCAGTCCCTGCAGACCATTCCGGGCGAGGAGTTCCACGCCCTGCAAAAGACCGTGCAGGCCTTTTCCGGCCTGCCCAAGGGCATGGACAGCGTGACCCTGGGCCTGCCCCTGCTGGCCGAACCCGCCGATGTCGAAGCCTGCGCCAAGGCCATCCTGTCCACCGTGCCGGCAGAGCGTAAACCCGGCGAAGCCGTGATTTTCATGGGTCACGGCACCCATCATCCGGCCAACATCTACTATCCGGGCCTGCAATATTCCCTGGACCGCCTCGATCCCCTGATCCTGGTCGGCACGGTCGAAGGCACCCCATCCCTGGATGATGTGCGCCGGGTGCTCGCCAGGCACAAGGTTTCCAAGGTCTATCTGCAGCCGTTCATGGCCGTGTCCGGAGATCATGCCGTGAACGACATGGCCGGTGACGAGGAGGATTCCTGGAAGTCCGTGCTGACCAAAGAGGGACTGACCTGCGTCCCGATCCTGCGCGGCACGGCCGAGAATCCGGTTTTCGTCGAAATCTGGCTCAATCATCTGCAGGCGGCCCTGGACCTCCTGCCCTAGTTCCATGAACAAACAACGTCATACCTGGGCATGGATTGTCATGGCGGCAGCCGTGCCCTTTTCCATCTACGCGGCCCTTTTCTTCGGCGCCTACCCCTTGCCGGCCGAGGCCATCCACCAGGCCCTCGCAGACATGCTCGGCCAGGGGGAGACTCAGGATCTGGTCATCGTGCGCGACATCCGCTTGGGCCGCATCCTGCTC
>CAXNFJ010000122.1:0-6144 GCA_964201165.1 Desulfomicrobium sp. | reverse complement strand
AGTGGGCCATGTGGCCGTGCAGCTGGCAAAATCCTGCGGAGCCCGCGTGGCCGCCACCGTGTCCTCGGCGGACAAGGCCGAACTGGCCCGGTCCCTGGGCGCGGACGAGATCATCAACTACCGCGAGGAAAAGCCCGAGGAGTATGTCGCCCGGCTTACCGGCGGACGAGGCTTCGATGTCGTCTTCGACACCGTGGGCGGAGCCAACCTGGACGCGTCGTTCCTGGCGGCCGGGCCGGGAGGGGTGGTCGTCTCCACCAACACCCGCTCCACCCACGACCTGTCCCCCCTGCACGCCAAGGCCCTGACCCTGTCGGTGGTCTTCATGCTCCTGCCGCTCATCACCGGCCAGGGCCGCGAGCGCCACGGCGAGATCATGGCCTTGGCCGCGAAGCTGGCCGAAACCGGCAAGCTCCGCCCACATTTAGGACGGGTCTTTCCCTTTGAGGAGATCGCGAGCGCCCATGAATTCCTGGACAGCGGCCTGGCGGTGGGCAAGGTCGTGATCCGGATCGCATGAGGCAGACCCCGGTTAGCAGGGGCTCCCTCTTGTTGTCTGGGGGATTGTGCTTATTTGAGTTCGTTTGATCTGGTTTTCCTGCTCATGCAACCGTGTCAACGGAGCCGGACATGCATCAAACCATCATCGATCCTCACCGCTTTTCCTCGCACCGGGGGCAGAACCGCTTCCAGACCCTGCTTCTGCTCGGGCTCATGACCGGCTACGCAGGCGTTGTGAGCTGGCTGTTGTGGGGAGCGGACGGATTGTGGTTCGTCCTCTTCTGGGGCGCGATCCTCCTGCTCTTCTCCCCGCAGTTCTCGGCTCACTGGGTCCTGCGGATGTACCGGGCGCGGCCCATTCCACAGACCCAGGCCCCCCAGTATCACCACGCATTGGCCGACTTGGCGGGCCGCGCCAACCTGCCCCATCCGCCAACCCTGTGGTGGGTGCCGAGCTTCATGGTCAACGCCTTCGCCGTGGGACACCGGGACGAGTCCGCCATCGCCGTGACCGAGGGACTCCTGCGTGCCCTGTCCCCACGCGAACTGGTCGCGGTCCTGGCCCATGAAACCGCGCACATCGTCCACGGCGACCTCTTCGTCATGAGCCTGGCCGACACCATCTCCCGCGTCACCTCGGCCATGAGCTTCGCCGGCCTGCTCCTGATTTTCCTGTCCCTGCCCCAGGCCCTGGCCGGCGGCGATGTGGACTGGTGGCCCCTCTTCCTGCTGACGATCGCCCCCCAGGTGAACCTGCTGGCCCAGCTCGGACTGTCCCGCACCCGCGAGTTCGACGCGGACCTGACCGCGGCCCAATTGACCGACGATCCCGAAGGATTGGCATCGGCCCTGGTCAAGCTGGAACGGCTCCAAAACGGCTTCCTGCGCCGCATCTTCTTTCCCGGCCAAGGCGTGCCCGAGCCCTCCTGGCTGCGCACCCACCCCACCACCCCGGAGCGCGTCCAGCGCCTGCTGAACCTGAAACGCGGGACGCACGCGCCCTGGTCCGAGGCCTATGATTTTGAGCCGCCCGCCTTCCCGGATGTCCGCTTGCGGCAGCAGCCGAGAGGCGGCTGGTGGGGGTACTGGTACTGAAGATCACATGGAAATCATGTTGTATTTCGGACCCAAGAGGTTCAGAATACATCAGTTTGTTTACGAGCCAAATTTTCATCCACCATCAATCACCCAGGCCCTCACGCGGCCGAACCGAGGTATATCGTGCCCCATCTCTCTTCCGTGCCCACGACAGGCCGCACCCTTGACCATGCCGCGCCTGTCTATGACCTCGTCGAACCTCTTCTTTTACTTGGCAAGCAAGCCGAATACGAACGCGACATCGTCAACCTGCTTCAAATCCAGCCCACGGACCGGATTCTGGATCTGGGCTGCGGCACCGGCACGCTGACCCGGTCCATCGCCGAAAGGCTCGACGCCACTCTCGGCGGGCAAGCCGTGGGCATCGACGCGGCGGCGAAGATGATCCAGGTGGCCAGGAACAAACGCTCCTGTCCCGCCGTATGGTTCACGCCCATGGCGGCCGAGGTCCTCGATTTCGAGGATGAGAGCTTCGACGCCGTGGTTTCGAGCCTGTTTTTCCATCATGTCGATGCCTCGCTCAAACTGAGCGCCTTCAAGGAAGCATTCCGGGTCCTGAAACCTGGAGGAAAATTGATCGTCGCGGACATGCACATCCCGACCACGTTCATGGGCGCGCTCGTCTCGCACATCTCCAGGTGGTTTTTCATGCAGCCCCAGATCGGCGAGAACATCCGGGGCATCCTCCCGCAGCTCATGGTTCAGGCCGGTTTCGCAGAGCCGAGCATCGAGTCCCGCTATTTCGGCTATGTCGCCGTGTTTGCAACCAGGAAGCCCTGAATGGACATCATCGACCTGCTCGGGGGCGCCCCCCACGACTCCGCTCTGCCGGATCTCGAAGCGGAGCTTCGGAACGGCCTTGAGCTGTACTGGAACCGCGCACACCTCATCCTGGACAACAGCGGAGTGACCCTGGCCGCCCCCGGACCGAACTATTACCAGCTCCGGCACAATTTCTTCTCCGCCCTCTTCCTGCTTTCGTTCCAGCGCGCAGGCATCAGCCCGGCCCGCCGGATATGCTACGTGGCCGTCGACCAGTGCCTGCGCGGCATGGTCACCGGCTGCGACAACATCCTGGACAACGAATACAAGATGACCCTGGACACGGACCTTGCAGGCACGCGCTTCAGGTCCATCGTGGACATCATGGTTTCGGACCGCATCCTGTTCGACATTCTGCTGGATGTGCACGAACGCGAGGCGGTTCCCCTCGAATTGATCCGCCGGGCCCACGCCGCCTCCCTGCAAGCCCTGACCCGCAGCGGCGCGCAGGAAGCGTCCGAGGAGCAAGGCATTGTGACCGTGCTGACGCCGGAGCGGATCCTGGAAGAAATCCACCATCTGAAAACAGGACTCCTCTTCCAGTGCGTCTGGGCCATCCCATTGGTTTTGGAACCGGAACTTAAGGCCATCGCGGGCCCGCTGTCCGAAGCCCTGTACCGCATCGGCATGGGCTGCCAGGTGCTCGACGACATGGTCGACCTCAAGGCGGACATCGCCGATCAGCGCCACAATTACCTGGCGTCGCTCATTGTCCACCGGGCGCAGGATCAGGACGCGGCCAAGGCGGAATTGGCCCGAGGCATCGACACGCGCACGCTGCTGGAAGGGCACCCGCAGGCGCGGCAGGAAGCGACCAGACAGGCGCTGAGCTATCTCGACCAAGGGCTCCGAGGTCTTCTCGGCCCGGACGGCGCTGTTTTCGTACCGGCGGCCACCCACTTTCTGATCCAGCGCATCGGCGCCCAGGACCTCCTCGCGCAGGAGCACGGGTCATGAATTTCCGGCTGTGGTGGGGAGTGGCGTGGCGCTTTTTATGGCGGTCACGAAAATCCACCGGCACGCTGGCGGCCATGATCGTCTCGGCCGTGGCGACCCTCATCTTTCTTGATGCCTTGTCCGTAGGCGTCAGCGACGCCATGATCCGCAATTCGGTCAGCCTCGTTTCCGGACACGTCACGGCCGAGCACATCCCGGCCGGCATTGCGCCGGAAACGCTGCGCATCGCCGGAGTGGAGCATGTCCTCAAACGCAGGACAAGCCAGGTCTGGCTGCGTCATGGCGGCCAAATGGCCCCCACGGCCCTCGTGTCCGTTGATCCGGATGCGGAACGCAATGCCACGGCCCTGTGGCACAAGACCTCGGCCGGCCGCTATCCCAGGGCCGGACAAAATGAGCTGTTTCTGGGCGAATCCGTGGCGCGCACATTGGGCGTGAGCGTCGGTGACACGGTCCTGGTCGGGGCCACCCCGACTCAGACGGACCGAGAGCTGGTGCTGTGCGGAACGTTTCGCACCGGTATCGCCCCGCTGGATCAAGGCGTGTCCTTTTACCCTGACCAGCGGACAGGCGCGAACGAGGACTGGGACGCAGCCCTGTTTCTGACCGACGGCGTCTCCGCAGAGAGCGTGCAAACCAACCTGCGGCTTCCACCCCAGGTCACCGTGACCACCTGGGCCGAACGCATGCCCGACCTCAAGCAGCTCATCGACCTCAACGGCCTGTGCATGCTGCTGGTCATGATCCTGGTCTTTTTCATCGTTTCGCTGGGCATTGCCTGCGCTTTTGTCATCTTTATCCTGAAGAATATCCGCGAACACGGGATCATGAAATCCATGGGCGTGTTCTCCGGCGAGACGGTGCTGCTCCTGGTGCTGGAAATCAGCGGCCTGACGCTCGCCGCCTCGACGCTCGGCATGATCCTGGGCTGCGCCCTGACCTGGCTGGTGGCCGGTCCCGGAGTGGACCTGGGCGCCCTGACCTCGCACAATCAGTATTTCGCGGTCTCCGGCATCATCCATCCCCGGCTCACCCTATTGAGTGTTGCCCTCCCGCCCCTGCTGGCCCTGTTTTTCGCCCTCCTGGCCGGCATCTGGCCCATGTGCATGATCGTCCGGCAACGTCCGGCCGAAGTGTTGCGGAGCATTTGAAATGATCAGAATCGTGGAAGTCGCCAAGGCCTACGCCTCATCCCGCGGATTGGTTCCCGTGGTGGACGGGGTGTCTTTCAGCCTGGATGCGGGGCAGAGCCTGGCCCTGATGGGCCGGTCCGGCTCGGGCAAGACCACCCTCCTGTATCTGATCGGGGGCCTGGAACGACCGGACACAGGACAGATCTTCTGTCTTGATCAGCCGGTGCACAGCCTGAAGGGACGCTCTCTGGCAGAGTTTCTGAGGAAGGAGGTGGGGTTTTTGTTCCAGTTCGGGAATCTGCTGTCCTACCTGACCGTGGCCGAAAATGTGGCCTTTCCGCTCCGCCTCAACAATGTTCCGATGGCGGAATGCACCCGGCGCGTGCACGAACTGCTGGAGAAAATCGGACTGGCCTCCGCCGCCAACGCCCTGCCGCGCGAACTCTCCGGGGGAGAGATCCAGCGTGTGGCCTTCGCCAGAGCCGTGGCCCATCGCCCCCGCATGCTCCTGGCCGACGAGCCCACGTCCAGTCTTGATTCCGGCACCGCATTCACCCTCATGGATCTCATGTTCCGGATCGGTCGGGAAGAAGGCCGCACCACGCTGGTCGCGACCCACGATCCCGCCGTGACCGCCCTCGCCGACCGCACCTTGCGCCTGCGGGACGGCAAAATCGCGCATGAGGTTGACGCCTGAATCGGCCCGGACTTTTTTTCGCCTAGCGCGATTTCAAGAAATCATCATACATGGCCCGGTATCCGGGAATGGCTTCCGGCGTGAGCCAGCGCTCAAAAGCCTGGCGGTACTCCGGCGATGCCCGATGCCGGAGCAGGACATCGTCGACCCGTTCGATCATGGCCTCACCCCAAGGCGTCCGCGGCGCGGCGATGCGACCGGTGATCGGTATGAGGGCTTCATGCAGCGGGATCAGGCGAATCCTGTTTTCCTTGCCCTTCATGCGGGCCACGTACACCACCTCGAAAGGGTAGGCGAGCACCCCGTCGACCCGATCCAGCAGCAACATCTCCAGCAGACTGTCAAACAATGTGGCGCCAGGATTGGTGATGATGTTCGCCGGCGCCGGTTCCTTGCGGAGCACCGCGTCCACTTCCGGCCCGTAGGATCTGTTCACGGCCACGCCCAGACGGTGTGTCGCCACAAAATCACGCAACACGATCCGTTGCCCCGAAACAGGCGTCCGCTTCGCATCGGCGCGGACTACCAGACAGACAGGCGGGACCAGGACGCAGGGCAGGGAGAAGCGCATGACCTTCTCGCGCTCCGGAGTCGGGATGAGGCCCACCGCCAGAACCTGCCTGCCTTGTTCCATCCAGTTGAGGGTCCGGCTCAAATTGGCGGTGATGACCTCATGGTCGAGATCAGGCAATTCCCGCCGCATGAGCTCATGGATCATGTCCGAGGGCCCCTGCCCCGCATAGGGGCTGTTCATGATGCGCAGGGGCGGGAAATCCGCGTGCATCCAGACGACGTGGCCCGACGCATGTCCTTCGGCCCCGGCCATGACGGGAACACCGACGCTCACGACAATAAGGATTCTTATTAATAATTTCCGTAGCATATGATCGATGTATGACAATCTTCTCCGGAATTCAATGGCGAAAGCGCCTCTGT
>CAXNFJ010000121.1:0-6163 GCA_964201165.1 Desulfomicrobium sp. | reverse complement strand
ATGGATATGCACTGGTTTTCCCTGAAATTTCCCAGGGAAAAGGAAATGCTGTTCAGGGATGACTACTTCATCAATTCGATAGTCATTCACCGAATTTCCATATTCGCGTCGTTGGTGTATTTCGCCTTATTCGCATTCCTTGATCATCTTGTCCTGCAAAATGAAAAACATCTTGTTTTCCTGATACGATTCTACATCGTATGCCCCATAATTTTATTGATTTTTTTTGTTTCATTTCTGGATTCATACCGCAAATATTGGCAATTCTCCGCATCATTCGGAACGTTTGTCGCCGGTATATCCATTGTGGTCATGACGATCATATCCCCGGAAATCGGAAGAAATTTTTATTATGTGGGAATCATACTCGTTCTCATATATTGCTACATGCTTTTGCGGATCAGATTTGTTTGGGCGACGGCCACTGGATGCATCATTGTTGTGTCATACGGCATGTCGTTGCTCTATTTCCCGGGGTTGGAGCCGAGGATTGCCATCACCAATGTGTTCTTCTTGATGAGCACGAATATTTTGGGCATGTTTTGTTGTTATGCTCTGGAATACTATTACAGAAAGGATTATTTTCACCGCGTCCAATTGCGCGCGGCGCAACGTGATGTGTTGATGGCGAACGAAGCGCTGGAAAAAAAGGTCAAGGAAAAAACACGGGAACTGCAGGCTGATCTGAATTTGCGAAAGCAGACGGAAAAAGAGCTCGTCAAGGCCAAGAACAAGGCGGAAGAAAGCGACAGGCTGAAATCCGCCTTTCTGGCCAATATGAGCCACGAGATCAGGACACCCATGAACGGGATCATCGGCTTTACCGAAATCCTGAAATCGGACTCCCTGACCAAGGATCGGCAAGTCGAGTACATCGAAATCATCCAGAAAAGCGGCTACCGCATGCTGGCGACCATCAACGATCTGATCGACATTTCCAAAATCGAAGCGGGTCTCGTGGACGTGCAGTTGACGGATGTCGACATCAACAACCTGGCAGCGGACCTGGTCGCCTTTTTCCGGCCCGAAGCCGAGGACAAGGGACTGCAGCTTCTCTTCGAGCACACCTTGCCGCACGACTCCCGCGTGGTCGCAAGCGACAAGGAGAAGCTCTCCTCCATCCTGACGAATCTTCTGAAAAACGCCATCAAGTACACCCTGGTCGGCGAGATCGAGCTGTCGCTGCACCTGGACGCACAGCAGCATCCACATCGGATTGAATTTCGCATTCGGGATACGGGCATCGGTGTCGACACGAAAAAGCATGACCGCATCTTCGAGCGATTTGTGCAGGCAGAGAAAGACAGTGACCGCATCTACGAAGGCTCCGGCTTGGGCTTGTCCATCACCAAATCCTATGTCGAAATGCTCGGGGGCGAGATACGCTGCGAATCAAAGCCGGGTCACGGCTCCACATTCGTATTCAGTCTCCCGTATAAAAGGCATGGCGCTTTGCATAACAGGACGGATGCATCCGTGACGCAGGTACCGGATGAATGCACGGTCAGGCTGCAGGAAAGCGTCGTGCTCATCGCCGAGGATGATCCGGTTTCCCGACTCTATCTGTCGACACTGCTGAAGCGTCATTGCAAGGAAATCGTGCTCGCCGAAAATGGGAAGATGGCCGTCGAGATCATGAAGGAAAGGCAGGACATCGAGCTGGTGCTGATGGACATCAGAATGCCGGAAATGGACGGGACCGAAGCCACGCAAAAGATCCGGGAGTTCAACACGACGTGCGTTATCATCGCGCAGACGGCGTATGCCATGAAAAGCGACGAGGACCGTTCGCTGGCCGCCGGCTTCAATGCCCACATCACAAAACCCGTCAGAAAGGATGTGCTGATGCAGTGCATTGAAATGACGGTGAATAATCGACGGCAGTGACCTGCGAGGATCTTGCGGCATCCCCCTTGCAACTCCATGACGTTTCCCTGCAATTTTTTCTTCTGGAGGAACCTGCATGACCTCGATCGAACACCGCATTTCATTGAAAGATGTGCAACCGCTCGACATGAGCAATATTAAATCCATAGCTGCCTGGGAACAGCCTGGGGAATTGTTCGAGAGCTTCATCAAAGCCCAGGAGGCATTGCTGGAGTCGCATCATTCTTCGCGTCCGGATACATCGAAGAACCCCACCTACGCCGCCTATGCCACGGTTCAAGTCGGTGGCCAGGTGGTGGCCGAGATCGACAATCACGGCTGGGTCGCCACCTCCAACTCGGCGGGGGCCATGCTTGGCAAACTGCCGAACGCCGCGCAAGGCGTGATATCAGGGCCGACCCTGGCCAAGGCTAGAGCGGAATATCTTGCCGACCTGCTCGGTGGCGAGGTGGTCATGTCTTCCACAGCAATGACCCAAACCGCATTTGCAAACGTGCCCCAACCCAAGGTCGAACTGAATACGCAAGCCATGCTGGCCGACCCTCTGTACCAAAACCTGCAACGCGTGAAGCAGGCTAGGGCGCGATACATCGAAGGGCTTGCAACGGACTCCACTTTCGAAGCGAGCGCCTAGGCCACGCCCTCTTCTGCAGTGCGGCGTCAGAAAATTTAGGGAGGCAATGCACGGAGAGACCCGTACGGATTCCTGCGGCAGGCAAACCTTGAATCTTGAATTTTCCGATTCCGGAATTCTGTACGGAGGGTCCGGCCGCCTCTTTTCCCGTTCGCCTCGGCTATGAACGGCTTGCCTGGCCCGGCAGCACGGCGTCGATGGCCCGGATCAGCTCGTTCATGCCAACTGGTTTGGCCACGTACCCGTCCATTCCGGCCGCCAGGAAGATTTCCTTTTCCCCGTCCATGGCAAAGGCCGTGAGGGCGATGATGGAAATGCTTCTCTTGTCTCCGAGACCGGGATCGCCGCGGATGATCCGGGTGGCCTCGACGCCATCCATGCCGGGCATCTGAACGTCCATGAGCACCAACCCGAAGTCCTGGTTCCGGAGCATGGAGATGGCCTCGTGCCCGCTGCGGGCAACGCTGACCTCGTACCCGGCCCGCGTCAACAGGGCGCGCGTGGCGAAGATCGTGACCTCGTCGTCCTCGGCCAGGAGGATGCGCACGGGGCGCGCAGGCGACGGGGCGTCGTCAGGCGCTTGCGGAACAGCAGTGGCGGCCGCTGCGATTTCGAAGGTCAGGCTTAAGAAAAAGGTCGTGCCGCAGCCGGGCTCGCTCTCCACGGCCATATTGCCGCCCATGAGCGCTACCAGCCGTTTGGTGATGGCCAGGCCCAGACCGGCTCCCTGGTGGTCCCGGGTGAACCCGCTGGTGACTTGGCTGAAGGGCTGGAACAGGGTGCCGAGGGCCGCGTCGTCAATGCCCCGCCCGGAGTCCGAAACCGAAAACAAGATCCGCACGCTGCCGCTCACCTTCGACGGCAAGGGATGGGCCTCGACGGCGACGAACCCCTTGGTCGTGAACTTGAAGGCGTTGCCGATCAGGTTCATGAGCACCTGCTGGACGCGGACGGCGTCCCCGGCGACGACTTCCGGGAGCGCCGGGGCGAAATGATGCCGGAATTCCAGTCCAGCCTGCACGGCGATGGGCTTGAAAAGGTCGACACTCTGTTCGAGCGCGTCCCGCAGGTTGAACGGTTCGATGCGCATCTGCATCTTGCCCGCCTCCACCCGCGACAGATCAAGGATGTCGGACAACAGCCGTGTCAGCCGGTTGGTGGCTTGCAGAGCCAGGGCGCAGGTCCTGCGCTGCTCCTCGTCCCCCGCCTCGGACTCCAGGAGCTGAAGCATACCCATGATGCCGTTCAATGGGGTGCGGATCTCATGGCTCATATTGGCCAGAAACTCGGATTTGGCCAGGCTTGCGGCTTCGGCGGCCTCCTTGGCCTGGACCAGTTCGTTCTCCATTCGCTTGCGCTGGTCGATGTCCACATGGGTGCCGACCATGCGCAGCGGCCGCCCGGCGGCGTCCCATTCGACGACCTTGCCGCGACTCATGACCCACTGCCAGTCCCCGGCCTTGTTACGGAGCCGGAATTCGAGGGCGAAGGGTTCGCCGCGCTCGATGTGGTCCGACTCGATGCATTTCGTCTTCTCGAAGTCATCGGGGTGCAGGTATTTTTCCCAGCCGGTGATGCTGCGTTCAAGATCGCCCGACTCATACCCGAGCATGCCGAGGTAACGTGGGCTGAAATAGACCTCACCCGTCTCGAAGTTCCAGTCCCACAAACCGTCGCTGGATGCCTCCAGGGCCAGGGCCAGGCGTTCCTCGCTCACGCGCAGGGCCTCCTCGGAGCGCCTGCGGTCGGTGATGTCGATGCCCATGCCGATGAAATAGATGCGGCCTTCGAGTTCCAGGCGCACGGCGGTCAAGAAGAAGGGTATGCGGCGCCCGTCCTTGGTTTGAAGCTCGGCCTCCTCGGTGGCGATGCCGTGCTCGAGCACGCGCTCGATGGCTTGGGAGATCTTGCGCTGCGAGGCGGGGTCGCCTGGGTACCAATCCAAGAGGTGCATGGAGGCGAGTTCCTGGTCCGAGTAGCCCGTCAGTTCGGAATGCATCCGGTTCCAGCGCACCAGCAGCCCATCGTGGTCATAGAGGTAGAGCAGGCCCGGAACGCTGTCGATGATCGCATTATTGAGGACGCGTTCGCGCTCCAGCTGCGCCTCGATATTCTTGCGCTCGGTTATGTCCAGGTTGATGCCCAGGATACCGGCCACCTCACCCTGCATGACGATGGGTGCGCCCATGGAGTGGAAGATGCGATGCCGCCCGTCGGCCAGGACCAGTTCTTCCTCCTGCTCTATGGTTTCCCCCGCATAGAGCCGGTTGTGCTTGGCTGTCCATTTCTCGAGATTGAGGAGGTTGCTGGACTGGGCGTCGAAGAGAGGACCGCAGAAATCCCCCCAGTGCTCCTTGCTCAGCCGGCTCTGGATGACGCCTCGGCCATCCTTGTCCCGCGCCCAGAAGTCCACGGGCAGGTTTTCCAGCATGGAGGAGAGCATGGCTTCACGCTGGGCAAGCTGGGTCCGAGCCTGCTTTTCGGCGGTGATGTCGGTGTCGTTGCCGCGATAGCCGAGAAGATTTCCCGCGCCATCAAGCAGCGGCAAACCGTTGGTGCAGAGCCAGATCTCGCGCCCATCCCGGGTGCGTGCCCGGTTTTCGAAATTCGCAAAATCCCCCTTTCGGCCGAAGACCTCGAAGGCCGCGGATTTGAAAGCCTCACGCCCTTCTTCCGGATGCAGGTCGAAAAAATGCATGCGCCCGACGAGCTCTTCCGAGGCATACCCCAGGACGGAAGACGACGCAGTGGAGACATACGTGAAGAGGCCGCCCGTATCCACTTCCCAGGTCACGGTGCGGCTGTGTTCGGCGAGTTGCTCGAATCTGTCCTCGCTCTCCCGCAATGAGCGTTTGTAATTTCGGAAATGGAGGTGGCTCGCGCCGAGGCCCGTCAGGCCCAGCAGGCCAATGATCAGATGCGCGATGACGAGATGCAGGCGCTGATGCCCGGCGAGGCCAAGATAGAGCTGCAGCGGCACCGAGACGCTGATGCCGCCGATGACGTCGCCCTGCGCGTAGCCTTGGGCAGCATGGCATTTGAGACAGGGCGGGTCGGCGAAAAGCGGACGCATCTGCCTGAAGAACGGCTGTTCGTCAAAGGCCTGCCGGGTGCTCTCCTTGAGGCTCCCCGTGGCGAACGCTTGCAGGGCCTGTGTCTCCCACTCGTCGGGCGCGTTCTCGGGACGCAAGGGCTTAAGGCTCGTGATGTGTCCACGCAGACCGTACTTTGCCTTCCCCAGTTCATGCACCTGGCGCGTCATGTAGGCCGGGTTGACCAGGGTCAGTTTTTGTCCGTCGGTGGTTTCGACATCGCGTTGCGGAATATGCTTGAGATAAGGATTGGGCGGGGTGTTGTCCGTAGGAGGCACATAAAACCCTCCCTGCATGGCGGCCCACAATCTGTAGGTCACATCCTTTTGGAATGCGGCATTGGCCTCGGATTCGGCCAGCCCCAGCAACGACCGTTCGAGGTGTTGCCAGTTCCAGCCGAAGGAAAGGCCCAGCAGTATGATCCAGAATACCGCCGCCTGAAGTGTCGATCGCAAGCTTGTCATGAGTTACTCTGAAGTGAACCGAAAAGTGCAGGGCTGCAACCTGAGGTATGTATGAAATTACCTAGTGGATGTGTCAGAATGTGTAA
>CAXNFJ010000120.1:0-6187 GCA_964201165.1 Desulfomicrobium sp. | reverse complement strand
GGTGCCTGGGCGCGAGGCTTGAGCTGGGCGATGCCGTGGACAGGAGGATGCGGATGTCGG
This sequence comes from Desulfomicrobium sp., assembly GCA_964201165.1. Classification (GTDB taxonomy): domain Bacteria; phylum Desulfobacterota; class Desulfovibrionia; order Desulfovibrionales; family Desulfomicrobiaceae; genus Desulfomicrobium. Next base: position 6,127 of record CAXNFJ010000120.1, on the reverse strand, counting down.
GATTCACCTCCTGGATGGTCGTGCACAGCGCGTCCACCTGGTTCGCGGTGCCTTCCTCGGCCAAGATCAGATCAAGTCCGGCCGGATCTTGCAGCACCAGGTCGCAGCCTTGGGGCATGGTGCTTGCCTGCCAGATCTGGTAGCCAAGCCTGGTCAGGCAGGAGCAGATGGAGGCGCGCACCTCCGGGTCGGATTCAATGACCAGAATGCGTTCGGCGCAGCCGCGGATTTCGGGCATTGTCAGGCATTCGGCACAATCCGGAAGCTGCCGCGGGCTGGCCGGCAGACAGACCCGCACTGTCGTGCCCCCGCCGGGATTTCCGGAAAAAACCAGTTTGCCGCGCAGGGTTTTCACGATCTTCTGAGTCACAAAGAGACCAAGGCCCGTGCCCTCGTCCCTGGGCTTGGTGGTGAAGAACGGTTCGCACAGCCTGGGCAGATCCGCTTCCGCCACACCGGCCCCATTGTCGGTCACGCTGATGACCACCGGCACGCTCTCGGCATCCGTGACCAGGAGATCAGTGTCGGAAGGGTGCACCCGGACCGTTATTTCAATGCGGGGATGCGGTGTGTCGGTCAGGGCATGAATGGCGTTGGTCGTCAAATTCATGAGAATCTGCTGCAGATGGACCGGATCGCCGAACAGTGCTCCGAGATTTTGATCCATGTGCACCTGGATTTCTATACGCGAGGGCGTGGTGCCCCGGATCATGTCCAGGGTTTCAACCATGGTGTCACGGATGGAAAAGTGGGAGAATTCCTCATGCATCTTGCCGGTGAAGTGCAGCACGCTGCGGATGAGCGAGGTGCCCCGCTGGCAGACGCGCAGGATGCGGTCCAGGTCTTCCTGCTCCGGGGTTTCCTCGCCCGCGATGGCCTCGCGGATGATTTCCGTGGAAAAGACGATGGAGGACAGGATGTTGTTGAAGTCGTGGGCCATGCCCCCGGCCAGGGTGCCGATGATGCCCAGCTTCTGCTGTTTCAGGAACTGGTGCTCAAGCTCCCGGTTGGCTTTTCGCAGCTCCAGGGTCCGCTGATGCACCTGGCGTTCCAGGTTGAGCTTGTAATCCTCGTTTTCCCGGATCAGGGCCGCCCGTTCCAGGGCCTTGTCCACGGCATGGTGCAGGACAGTGGCGGAGACAATGGGTTTGACCAGATAATCCCATGCTCCGAGCCGCAAGGCCTCCACCGCCTCGTCCAATCCACCCTCGCCGGAAATCACCAGCACCGGGGTACGGGCCGTGGCTCCGGACAGCCGGGACAACAGCTCAAGGCCGTTCATGACCGGCATCTTCAGATCGACGATGATCAGGTCCGGCTCGTGGGCCAGGAACATGTCCAGGCCTTCCTGGCCGTTGCCGGCCTGCAGGATGTCGAACCCCCGGGCACGCAGGGACGCCCCTGTGGCGGCGCGGATGAACGGGTCGTCGTCCACCACCAGAACGGTTGTCGGGCGATTGGGACGCGTGAACGGCATGCTAGAACTTGTAGCCGATCATGCGCAGCAATTTGGTGCGCTTGGCCTTATCCTCGTCGGACTCCACGCCCTTGGAGGCAAAACCGTCGACCACGCCCAGAATGCCCCGGCCCTGGTTGGTCTGAGCCACGATGGCCTGGACCGGATTGGCCGTGGCGCAAAAGATGCGAACCACTTCGGGCACATTCTGGATGGTGTTGAGCACGTTGACGGGGAACATGTCGCGCATGAACAGGATGAAGCTGTGACCGGCGGAGAGGGCCAGGGCGTTGTCGCGGGCCAGTTCGATCAGCTCGGGATCCGTGCCGGTGGTCCGGATCAGGCAGGCGTCCGACGCCTCGCAAAACGCCAAGCCGAACTTGGCTCCGGGCACGGTGTTGACCATGGCCTCATGCACGTCTTCCACGGTCTTGATGAAATGGGACATGCCCAGAATAAGATTCAGGGCATGTGGATTTTTAATGGGGACAATGGAAAGCTCCATCGTTGTCTCCTGGGAAGAATGGTTGGGGCGCTATTTCTGCACTCGTGAAGATCCGTCATTGCCGCGCAGCACGCGAACCCTGTCGCCGGCGTAAAGCTGAATGTCGGCTTCCTGCACGATGCTCAGCATTTCGCCCGTATCCAATTCCACGGTGATTTCCAGGGCATTCTTCTTGGTGACGGCTTCTTCGGTCAGTGCGCCGCCAGCCGCGCCGCCCAGGGCGCCAACGACCGCGCCGAGCACCTGCCCCTTGCCGCCGCCGACCATGCTGCCGAGCACGCCGCCGGTCACGCCGCCCGCGACAGCTCCGACGCCGCTTTGGGTGCCTTCAATCTGTACTTCTCTGACTTCCCTGACGGTTCCGTAGTTGACCCTCATTTCCTGGCGAGCCTGATCCCGCGAATAGACCTGTCCCGATCGGCTGGAGGCGCAGGACGCCAGAAAACCGGTGGTCGCAAGCAGAAAGAGAGCAAGGATGAGCATCATTTTTTGGGTTCGCATTGGATACTCCCGAGTTTCGATTACGTAAGAATTCGTTTATTGCCGCACGAATGCAAGCAAAGCATTCTGAGTAAGTATAGTGGTTTGATAGGGGGGGTCAAGGAGCCCTCGCCCCCCCCTTGGAAGAGTTTTCAGGAAGAAGGGATCGCGGGGGTGACGCTTTGCGCGGAGCGGTCGTGGGGCTTCAGCGCGTCGAGCAGGATGCCTTCGGGATCGGCAATGTTCTTGGCACGGAGCACCTTGAGCAGCTTTTCGTACAGGGTGTCCAGATCGACATACTGGGCCACGGATTTGTACTCGGGCATGGTCAGCACGGAGGAGTAGACGGGCAGGTTGTCCGCGTCATGCCCGTTCAGGATGACCAGGGAAAATTTGCGTCCCTCGATCTCGAACTCCAGCTTGAACTCTTTGATATCGGTGTTGGTGATGGTGTTCAGGTTGGAGATGGACTTGGCCCGGGCGAAAATGCCGGTGATGATCCGCAGGCTGTCCTTCTTCATCTGCGCCAGGGCTTCCCTTTCGGAAAGTTCGATGAGCAGGATGGACTTGTTCAGTTCGTAGTAGATGTCGTCGAAGATGTTGTTGGTCTTGAGTTCCTCGTACAGGGCTTCGAAATCCGCGTGGTTGATCCTGCGGAAATGGGACATGTCCGGCCGCTCGTTCTCCACGGCCTCGAAATCGTCGCACACATAGGGCACGATGGATGTGGTCTCGTAGAGGTAGAACTCAAGGCCGATGGACCCTTCCTCCTCCAGGATGGCGGACACGGACAGGTCGGCCAGGAGGGTCCCGCCGTCGATTTCCAGTCCATATCCTTCATAGGCCTGCCTCAGTTTGGTGTCCGTGGCGTCAATGACATAGTTGTAGATGGGGTAGGCCAGACCGTCCTGGTCGTGGATGGCCAGATCCTTCCATGTCGCAAAACGGGTCGCGACCATGTGCTGAAAAATTTTCTTTATGAATTTTTTCAAACACATGGTGAAGAGTTTCAGCTCTTTGCCCTTGGTGGTCGGTTCTTCTGATTCCTTGGTGGCGGGCAGTTCTTCAAAATCGTCTTCATCTCTCTTCATGCTGCTGATCCTCGTTTGTCCTTGCGTTCGCCATAGGCTTTGGCCAAGCCGCCATGGGATGTTTCCCGGTACAGGCTGGGCAGGTCGTGTCCTGTCTCTTTCATGACTCGCACCACTTCGTCAAAGGGGATGCGGTGTGTGCCGTCGGACAGCAGCACCATATGCGCGATGCTCAGGGCCCGGGAGGCGGCCATGGCATTGCGTTCGATGCAGGGGATCTGGACCAGGCCGCCGACCGGGTCGCAGGTTAGACCCAGGTGGTGCTCAAGTCCCATCTCCGCTGCGTATTCTATCTGGCGGATGGTTCCGCCCATGAGCTGTGCGGCCGCGGCTGCGGCCATGGCGCAGGCCGAGCCCACTTCGCCCTGACAGCCGACCTCGGCTCCTGAAATGGAGGCGTTGGTCTTGATGATCAGGCCGATCAGGCCGCCCGTGGCCAAGGCCTGCAGTATGGAGCGGGGCCGGGAACCCATGCTTTCCTGCAGGTAGCGCAGCACCGACGGCATGACTCCGCTTGCTCCGCAGGTCGGGGCCGTGACAACGGTCCCGCCGGCCGCGTTCTCTTCGGAGACGGCCAGGGCGTAGGCGGCCAAAAGTCCGGTGCGGCGCATCTCCGCCCCGCCGAGTACTGCCTTTTGATGGTAGGCGCTGGCCTTGCGGGCCAGGCCCAGGCCGCCGGGCAGGACGCCTTCGGTGGTCAGGCCCCGCTCCATGCAGTTCTGCATGGCGGTCCAGATGCCTTCCAGAAAGATCCAGATGTCCTCGCCATCGTGCCGGGCCACGTATTCCCAGTAGGTGATGCCTTCCTCGGTGCAGAGCTCCATGATTTCCGTCAGGTTCTGCAGGGGATAGACATGGGCCGTCCGCAGCATCGACCCCGCATCGCGCAGGGCGCCGCCGCCGACGCTGAACACGGTCCAGGAGTCGAGGACGTTGCCTTCCGCGTCCAGGGCCGAGAAATCCATGGCGTTGGGATGTTCAGGGCGGCGCTGATCAGGCGCCCAGACAATTTCCACAGGATACGGGGCCAAGGCGGCGATGATGGCCGTGTCGGTGAGATGCCCCTTGCCCGTTGCGGCCAGGCTTTCGTACAGTACCACCCGAAACGTCGCGGCACCGGGAACGCGGGCCCGGAATTGCTCGGCGGCCAGTTTTGGCCCCATGGTGTGGCTGCTGGAAGGACCTGCGCCGATGCGATATATTTCCCGGATGGATTCCATCCGCACCTCGCCATGTGGAAAATTTGGTATTGACTGTCCGAAAAAGCTTGGGTCATGGAGTCCGTCACGGACGCTAGCCCTTGGACTAGCTGTCCCGCACCCATCCGTCAACAAGGAGCCCCGATGAATAAGCCGGACCTCGAATTCCCCCTGCACTGGGAATACAAAATAATCGCCACGCGGACCGACGAAGCTTTCGCGGCAATTTGCGGGACGATAAGCGCCCATGGCTTTGCCGAAACGCCGCGAGCCAGCAACGTTTCCCGCAACGGGTCGTATGTGACCTACACCGTGCGCATACGCATCGAAAGCCGGGAGCAACTTGACGGCCTGAGTCGGTCCCTGTCGGATTGCGAGGGTGTGAAGTACCTGCTCTGATGGGCATGCATGGTGATCGGTGAATGGTGAAGAGTGAATGGCTGGGATTCTTCGGGCGCGTGACGCTTGTGAATTTTGAAGAATTTTTTTTATTACGGATAATTGTGGATATATGCCCGCCTTTTTTTCGCCACTCACCATTCACTAATCACCATCGCAAATTTTCCCCTTGACGACCCTGATGGAAAACCGTAGAAGCCTCTTCGTTGTCGGCGCAAACCGTGTTCATTCATTCCTAATATACTGACATGTTTTGTATATTCCGAGTTCCGGGCCAATAGCTCAATTGGTAGAGCATCTGACTCTTAATCAGCAGGTTCAAGGTTCGATTCCTTGTTGGCCCACCAGCGCACCCACGGGGTTGCGGAAATTATTTCCGCAACCCCTTTTTGTTTTGGGCTTGGGAAATCGATTCCTGGAGAGGCGCGCAACGGAAGCGTGGATTGGTAAAAATCGCAGTTTGATCCGGTGCTGGGTGTGAAGAAAAAGGCATGTAATGCTGCGGTGAATTTCCGCGCAATACATGCCTTTGTGCTGATCTTGAACTGGGGTCGTCCGCCCGGTCCGGCTTTTATTCTTTCGTTCGGCTCAGCCTGGGCAGCAACATGAGGACGAGGGAGCTTGTTGTCATACCCACCAGAGCCATGGTCAGAATCTTGTTGTCCCAAGGCAGGGCGATGAACCACATGGCCGTGGCGCCGCCCACGAAATAGGTGAACATGATCAGCGAGGCCGCAGATCCCGCGTCGTTCTTGACCTGTTCGAGCAGGAAGTTGCTGCTTGGGGGGCGGGTTAGTCCCAGGCTCATGGTCATGGCCGCCATGGGCAGGGCCATGCCCCATGGGCCAAGTCCGGAGCACAGGGCCAAAATCGTGGCGAAGATCAGAATTCCGGCATAGCCGATGAGGATGATGCGAAAACCCGGAATGCGCTTCAGCAATCGGCCGCAGATCCAGAACCCGAGCATCAGCGCTGCGGAATTGAAGGCGAAGAAGTA
>CAXNFJ010000119.1:0-6191 GCA_964201165.1 Desulfomicrobium sp. | reverse complement strand
CACGTATGTCAAGAGTGGAACGTTTCGCGGCGAATGCATGCGTGTCTCCTGAGGGGCGTTCATGAAAGCGAATGGATGCTTGGCCGCAGGAATGTACCCCTACTTCAACTCGTTGTCATGCATCGCGTCGGAACTCTCCACTGATATGTTGGAAATCCGGGTCCCTTCCCGGCGGACTTTGAAGGGTCGCCGGTAGCCTGATTTCCACGCACAGCCCCCCTCCTTCCATGTTGCGTGCGCTGATGGCCCCGCCGTGCAGTTCGATTGCGCCGCGCGCGATGGCAAGGCCCAGACCGAAGCCGTCAGGGTCGGCATTGCCCGCGCCGCGATGGAAGGGAAGGAAGGCCATTTCCAGTTCCTTTTCCGGGATGCCCGGTCCGTGGTCGCGAACCCGGATCAGGGCCTTTCCGTCAGCAGCCCCGACCTCCACGTCCAGAAAGCCCCGCGGTGGCGAGAATTTGAGTCCGTTACGAATCACGTTCTCCACTGCCCGCCCCAGCAGACGCGGTCGCCCCTGGATCTGAACGCGGGCGTATTCCGTCAGCCGGACCTCGCAACCCTGAGTGCCTGCCTCGAAGCGGGCGTCACGCACGATGCCTTCCACCAATTCGCCCAGGTCCACGCTTTCCGTCGCTTCGTTCTCCACTCCGGAATTGAGGCGGGACAGAGTCAGGATTTCGTCGATGAGTCCGTCCAGTCGTTCCACTTCCCGCCCCATGCGTTCGAGCATTCCCTCCATCTTGGCCGGGTCTTGCCGGACAATGCCCATGGCCACCTGCAATCGGCCGAGGGGAGAGCGCAACTCATGCGATACATCGTGCAGCAGGCGGCGCTGGGCCAGCAGCAAACTTTGCAGCTTTGCCGCCATGTGGTCGAATTCCAGGCCGAGCTCCGCGATTTCATCTCCCCGGCGCATCAGGGTGCCCACCCGTGTGTCCAGTTTGCCGGCGGCCATGGCCGCGAACGCATTCCGCAGGCGCTTGATGGGGCGGGCCAGATACCAGGCCAGCATGGCGCTCAAGGTGATGCTGGCCAGCAGGCCGAAGGCCAGGGGCTCCCACGGCGCGGGCGGTCCAAAGGGCGGAAAGGGCGGCCTTTTTCCTGGCCTGGGTTCATTCGGCCATGTGGGGATGAAGAGTACGTAGACCCCTTGCGCCGTCACGACGCGGTGTATTTCCTCCGGCATGGCGGCTTCCGTCAGGCCCGCGACCAGTGCGGATTGCTCAGGGCTCAGGGTGCGGCCGCGAATGTCACGTCCTTGCGGGTCCAGGACGATCATCGGGGTGTCGGTGTCTGTCAGCAGCGCGGCCAAGGCCGTTGCCCCCGCATGCCGAAGAACGGCCTCGGCCGTGGCCAGTTCGAAGGCGGCCCGAGGTCCTCCCCGGAGGAGCACCTCCGAGTTTTCTGCCTGCCGGTACAGGTGCACGCCGGTCAGGGTGACTCCTCCGACCAGGATCAGCGTGATCCAGGTGGCCAGAAAACATTTCCAGAACAAGCGGCCCATGCCTATTCCCCCAGGAGCTGGTAGCCCCGTCCGCGCAGGGTCTGGATGCGGGAGCGGCCATTTCGGGCCGGACCCAGTTTATGGCGGATGCTTGACAGATGCACGTCCAGGCTGCGGTCGTAACGGGTCACGGGCCGTCCCAGTCCTTCCTCGTACAGGGTCTCCCGGTTCACGGGCTGGCCCGCATGGCGGAGCAGGATTTCAAGGATGGAAAATTCAGCGCCGGTCAGGGGCAGGGAAACGCCGCCGATCTCGACCTGTCGTTTGCCCGGCCACATGCGCAGATCTCCGGAAGCGAGCATTTCCGGCGCGGATTCCGTCGCCGTGCCGGAGCGGCGCAGGATGGCCCGGATGCGGGCCACCAGTTCACGCGGGGTGCATGGTTTGGGGACATAGTCATCGGCGCCCAGTTCCAGGCCCAGGATGCGGTCCATGTCGTCGCCCATGGCCGTGAGCATGAGCACGGGCATGAGGCTGCGCGCCCGGATGCGGCGCAGGACCTCGATTCCGGACATGCCCGGCATCATCACGTCCAGAATGACGAGGTCGAAATTTTCGCCCAGGGCCCGGATGATTCCGTCCTCGCCGCTGTGGGCCGGGAACAGCTCCAGCCCTTCGGAGGCGCAGTATTCGCGGAGCAGGGAAAAGAGTTCCCGATCATCGTCGATGAGCAGGATCCTGGGCTGTGGTGTTTGAACCGCAGACCCTGAGGTCATGGGTTTGTTCTCGTGTATGGCGTTCATCCTTCCTCCTATGCCGAATACGTGAAGGCCTGCACGCATGTCATGGGAGATGGCGTGTAAAAAAGTGTAAACGTTCTTTCGCGGACGGGCTGTGGCGGAGGTCGACTCCGTTATGCCCGGAGCTGGCGCGGTGCTGGGGACGGACGCGGAAGTAGCGCACTTGGTTGTCCGTTGTCGAGGACCGGACATCCGGGAAGAGGACGGTCCATAATGCGACGCGAGTAGTGTGAAGCGGAGCGATCGTGGCCGGCCGCACTGCGCGCCGGCCACGAGCACCAAGGGATCAGACGATGCCGAGACGCTTTTCCAGTTCGGCGACGATGAGCGTGGTCTTGATGACCGTGTCCGGATTGAGGGACATGGATCCGATGCCGCACTCGACCACGAACTCGGCGAATTCCGGGTAATCGCTCGGGGCCTGGCCGCAGATGCCGATGTACTTGCCCTTCTTGACCGCCACCTCGATGACCTGCTTGACGAAGCGCTTCACCGCCGGATTGCGTTCGTCGTAGACATGGGAGACCAGGGACGAGTCGCGGTCCACGCCGAGGATGAGCTGGGTCAGGTCGTTGGTGCCGATGGAGAACCCGTCGAAGACGTCCAAAAACTCCTCGGCCAGGATCACGTTGGAAGGGATCTCGCACATGCCGATGACCTTGAGTCCGTTTTCACCCTGGCGCAGGCCGAACTCGGCCATGGTCTCGATGACCTTTTTCGCTTCCTCCACGGTGCGCGGGAAGGGGATCATGATCTCGACGTTGGTCAGTCCCATGTCCTCGCGGATCTTTTTCATGGCCCGGCATTCCAGACCGAAGGCCGCCTTGTAGTTCGGGGAATAATAGCGTGAGGCTCCGCGCCAGCCGATCATGGGGTTTTCTTCGCTGGGCTCGAAGAGCTGGCCGCCGATCAGGTTGGCGTACTCATTGGACTTGAAGTCCGAGAGGCGCACGATGACCTGCTTGGGGTAGAAGGCGGCCGCGATCATGCCGACCCCTTCGGCCAGCTTGTCCACGAAGTATTCGGCCTTGTCCGAGATGGCGCGTTTTAAAATCTCGTCCGGTAGGGTCTCGTAATTCAAAAGGGCCAGGGGGTGGATCTTGATGTAGGAGTTAATGATGAACTCCTCCCGCGCCAGGCCCACGCCGTCGTTGGGGATGAAGCTCTTCTCGAAGGCCTGCTCGGGGCTGGCTAGGTTCATCATGATCTTGGTTTTCGGCTTGGGCAGAGTGCCCAGGTCCGTCTCCTGGATCTCGAAGGGCATCAGGCCCCGATAGATGGTGCCGATGGAGCCTTCGGAGCAGTCCACGGTCACCTCCTCGCCGTGGACAAGCCTGGTGGTGGCGTTGCCCGTGCCGACAATGCACGGGATGCCCAGTTCCCGGCTGACAATGGCCGCATGGCAGGTCCGGCCGCCCCGGTTGGTGACGATGGCCGAGGCGATCTTCATGATCGGCTCCCAGTCCGGGTCGGTCATGTCCGTGACCAGGACCTCGCCCTTGCGGAACGCTTGGATCATCCCCGCTGATTTGATGACCTGCACCGGTCCCTGGCCGATGAGTTCGCCCACGGACTGGCCCTGGACCAGGACCTCGCCTTTTTCCAGGAGCACATATTTGCGGAGCATGGCCAGGTCTTTCAGGGAATGCACGGTCTCGGGCCGGGCCTGGACGATGAAGAGTTCGCCGGTCTGGCCGTCTTTGGCCCACTCGATGTCCATGGGCGTGAACTGGCCGCGATGGGCGCTGTAATGTTCTTCGATGACACAGGCCATGCGGGCCAGGGCGACCACTTCATCATCATTCAGGACCAGGCGGCGGCGGTCCTCCTCGGGCACGGCCACGTTCTTGGTCGGGGCCTTGGCGTCGGTGGTGTAGATCATTTTGATGGCCTTGCCGCCGATCCGCTTCATGAGGATGGGTTTGAACCCGAGTTTGAGCGTGGGCTTAAAGACGTACCATTCATCGGGGTTGACCGCGCCCTGGACCACGTTCTCGCCCAGGCCCCAGGCTCCGGTCAGGAAGATAGCATCCTGGAACCCGGTTTCGGTGTCGATGGAAAACATGACCCCGCTGGCCGAGAGGTCCGAGCGGACCATCTTCTGCACGCCGATGGACAGTGCGATGGAGAAGTGGTCGAAGCCCTTGTCCTGGCGGTAGGAGATGGCGCGGTTGGTGAAAAGGGAGGCGAAGCAGCGCTGGCAGGCGTCCAGGAGATCCTCGGCGCCGCGAATGTTGAGGTAGGTTTCCTGCTGGCCGGCGAAACTGGCGTCGGGCAGATCCTCGGCCGTGGCCGACGAGCGCACGGCCACATCCACGTTGGGGCCATATTTTTGTTCCAGTTCGCGGTAGGCGCCGGTGATGGCATTTTGCAGGTCAATGGGGATCTCCAGGTTGCGGATCAGCGCACGGATACGGCCGCCGCGTTCCATCAGGTTGTCCATGTCCCGGGTATCGAGGTCCGCAAGGATGGTTCTGATTTTGTCCATGGCTCCGGAAGCTTTGAGCAGATGACGGTAGGCCTGGGCCGTGACCGCGAAACCGTTCGGAATGGGCACTCCCTTGGGGACCAGGTTGCGGTACATTTCGCCCAGGCTCGCGTTCTTGCCGCCCACCAGCGGCACGTCTTCGATGCCGAGCTCGTCAAACCAGAGCACAAAGGCGTTTTGTTTTTCCACGGCAGTCCTCCTTGGGGGTACAAAACGGATTGGATCACGTCTTCTCATCATGTCAGGGTTAAAAAAATTGTGCAACACTGCGGGCGGAATGGACGGGACATTCTCGCGCACCAAGGGGACGGACAGGGATGGATCTTGGGGGAGCCGTTCGTTTTGCCCCTGGGCTTCTCAATGCCGACAATCCCGCCTCCGACACAGGTTCCCGCAAGACTCGCGTTTTGCGGGAACTTCTTGCTTCTAAAGCCCGGCACCGCTATTATTTCAATAAAATAATGAACAGTTGGCGAGCCGAGCCCCTCGGTTCGTTGGAGGGAGCATGCGATTTCCAGCTTTTGCCTCCATCCGCGCCAGTCTCGTCTTTTTGGTTCTCGTGGCGGTTTTGCCGGCCCTCGCGATCATGCTGTACACGGGGTTTGTGCTTCGAGAGACCATGATCCGTAGCGCCGAAAGCACGGCCCTGCGTCAGATTCAGGTCATGGCCTCCCACCATGGGCAGGTGGTGGACAATGCCCGCCTCCTGCTGGCCACGTTGGCCAAAGCCCGCGAGGTGCGACTGCTTGACCCCTTGGGTTCTCGACTCCTGCTCGAAGAAATGCTCTCCCGCGATGGCGGATTCGTTGCCTTGGCCCTGTCCGACATCAAGGGGCGCATCGTGGCCGTGTCTCCCGCGGAATCCTTTTCCACGATTGAAAATGAAGCCTATTTTCAGGAAGCCGTGCGCGATATCCATTTTACAATGGGCTTCTATCGGTTGGTTCCTGCCACCCGGCATGTGGTCATCGAATTTGCCCAGCCCGTGCTCGATCTGGACGGCGCTCCGTGTGGAGTGCTCGTCGCTTCGTTTGATTTGAGTTTTTTCGGGCGCATTTTCGACGACGCCCATTCGCCCGAAGGATCCGTGTTCACGCTGACCGATGCCCAAGGCATGCGCCTGACCCGCTTTCCCGAAACGGAAAAATACACATGGGTGCCCGATTTGTCGCAGATGATCGAGAGGATGTCCGGGGCGCGGGAAGAGGGCACCTTTTTGGAAAAGGGCGTGGACGGTGTCCGCAGGCTTTACAGCTTCAAGCGGCTGCAGTTTCCGGACACGCCGTTGCATCACCTCATGATACGTCTTGGGCAGCCCGAGGATCTGGCCCTGGCCGAGGCCAGATGGGCTCTGGTCAGAAATTTCGCTTTTCTTGTGCTGGCGGCGGCCCTGGCCGTGGCGGCGGCCTGGTTTGTCGGGGAGTTCACCATCCTGCGCCGTTTGGGACTGCTCATGTCG
>CAXNFJ010000118.1:0-6192 GCA_964201165.1 Desulfomicrobium sp. | reverse complement strand
ACGAGACCAAGATGTCCAAGAGTCTGGGCAACGTGGTCGCGCCCCTCGACATGGCCCAGAAATACGGCCTCAGCGCCTTCCGCTATTTTCTGCTGGCGGAGATGAGCTTCGGCCAGGATTCGTCCTTCAGCGAAGACGCCCTGGTGGGTCGCTTCAACGCCGATCTGGCCAATGATCTGGGCAACCTCTTTTCGCGCAGCCTGTCCATGACCCACAAATACTTCGGCGGCACAGTGCCCGAGTGCGGGGAACTTCAGGATCTGGACCGCGAGGTGCTTGAGATCGGGCACAACGCCATGGCCAATTTTCAGAGCCAGTTCGAGCACTTTCAGTTTTCACGCGCACTCAAATCCTTGTGGGAGCTGGTTCGCCACCTGAACAAGTATATCGATTCCTCCGCACCCTGGACGCTGTACAAGAATCGGGATCTGAGTCGGCTTGGGACGGTCATCTACGTCATTCTTGAAGGCATGCGCAAGGTCGCTGTGCATCTGTGGCCGGTCATGCCGTCCACAAGCGAAACCATGCTGGTCCAGCTCGGCATGAAATTCGACCTGGAGGGCGTGGACCTGGAAGCCGAAACCTCGTCCTGGTTCGGCCTGGCTCCGGGCACACATGTTGCCGAACGCTCCAATCTCTTTCCGCGCCAGGATCTGGAGCCCAGGGAAGAAAAGCTTGCGGAGCCCAAAAAGGCCAAGGCTCCCAAGGAATCAAAACCTGCTCCCAAAATTGAGATGGCATGCCCGGAGTGCATCGAGTTCGAGGATTTTGCCAAGGTCGACCTGCGCGTGGGCACGGTGCTCGAAGTGACCCCGCATCCCGAGGCGGACCGCCTGCTTGTCCTTAAAATCGACGCTGGCGAGGAGAGTCCGAGGCAGGTCGTGGCCGGAATCGCGGAATTCTGGAAACCCGAGGATCTGGTAGGCCGGCAGGTGGTCGTGGTCGCCAACCTGAAGCCACGCAAGCTGCGCGGTCTGGTTTCCCAGGGCATGGTTCTGGCGGTGAAGAAGGAAGGCGGCCTCGCGCTACTCGGACCAAGCTCCCAGGTTGAGAACGGCGGCAAGGTCTCGTAAGAGAATTTCTTGCGCGTCCAGAGCGGCTCGCCGCCTCAACAAAAAACCTCGCCGGATTCCTTGACGAGGTTTTTTGTTGAGGCAAGAGGCGGACGGTGGCTGCGCTGTGCAGCGTTTCTCCTAGAATAATCCGCTGATCACGCCCTTTTCATCGATATCGATCTTTTCCGCCGAAGGCACTTCGGGCAGACCGGGCATGCGCATCATGTTGCCGGTGATGGGCACCAGAAAGCCGGCCCCGGAGGCGATCTCGATCTCGCGCACGGTGGCCACGAAATCGCGCGGGCGACCGCGCAGGCCGGGCTGATCCGAGAGGGAGCTTTGGGTCTTGGCGATGCATACGGGCAGTTCTTCAAGTCCCAGTTGCCTGACTTTTTCCAGATCCTTGAGCGCTCCAGGAGCGTACTCCACCGAAGCTGCGCCATAGACGCGGGTGGCGATGATCTCGATTTTCTCGCGCACGCTCTGCTTCCAGTCGTACAGCGGTTTGTAATGGGCCGTGCAACGGTCGGCCGTGGCGGCGACAAGTTCGGCCAGTTCCTCGGCCCCTGCGCCGCCTTTTTCCCAGCCTTCCATGACTGCCGCTTGCACGCCCATGAACTGGCAGTGATCCAGGATGACCTGGTGCTCCTCTTCCGTGTCCGTGACGAAGCGGTTGATGGCCACGATGGGAGTAAGGTGGAACAGACGCACATTTTCGATCTGCTTGGTCAGGTTCTCCAGGCCGCGGGCCAGCGCCTTGGCGTTGGGCACGGGCAGGTGCGGCAGTTCCACCCCGCCGTGGTATTTCAGCGCCCGGACCGTGGCCACCAGGACCACGGCGCAGGGATCGAAGCCAGCGGACTGGCATTTGATGTCCAGAAACTTTTCGCCGCCCAGGTCAAAGCCGAAGCCCGCTTCGGTGACCACATAATCGGCCAGGCACAGTCCCGTGCGGGTCGCGATGACCGTGTTGGTGCCCTGGGCGATGTTGGCGAAGGGGCCGCCGTGCATGATGGCCGGGTTGCCCTCCAGGGATTGGATGAGGTTGGGCTTGACGGCGTCCTTGAGCAGGGCGGCCATGGCGCCCTGGGCGCTTAAGTCCCTGGCGTGGATGGGCTCGCGGCCGAAGGTGAAGCCGAGGAAGATGTCGCCCAGCCGGCGTTTCAAGTCCGGCAGGTCATCGGCCAGGCACAGTATGGCCATGATCTCCGAGGCCGCCGTGATGTCGAAGCCCGTCTCCCGGGGTACGCCATGCATGAGGCCGCCCAGGCCGCAGACCATGCGTCTGAGCGACCTGTCGTTCATGTCCATGACCCGTTTCCAGGCCACGGTGCGGCCGTCGAGATTGAGGGACCGGCTCTTGCTTTGCAGGTTGTTGTCGATGAGGGCGGCCAGGAGGTTGTTGGCCTTCTCGATGGCTGCGAAATCTCCGGTGAAATGCAGGTTGATGTCTTCCATGGGCAAGAGTTGCGAATAGCCGCCGCCCGTGGCGCCACCCTTGATGCCGAAGACCGGGCCCAGGGACGGTTCGCGGAGCACGACCATGGACTTCTTGCCGATGCGGTTCAGCCCGTCGTTTAGCCCGATGGAGACCGTGGTCTTGCCTTCGCCGGCCGGGGTGGGGGTAATGGCCGAGACCAGGATGAGCTTGCCGTATTTGCACTGATTCTTTTCGGCCAGCACCAGCGGAAGTTTGGCCTTGTACTTGCCGTAGGGTTCGAGCTGGTCGTCCGTCAGACCAAGTTTTGCCGCGATGTCGCGGATGTGCAGCATGGTGGCTTTCTGGGCGATGGCGATGTCGGACGTGGGCATGGAGCTCTCCAGTTTATGTGTGATCAGGACAGAAGGGGCAGAGGCACTGTTCCAGTTCAAGTTCGTAGCCGGAGCGCTCATGTACGGTCTTGCGGCATAATTCCACCAGCTCGAGCACATCCCGGCAGGTGGCGTTATCCACATTGACAATGAATCCGGCGTGTTTTTCCGAAATCTGGGCTCCACCCACGCGCACGCCTTTGAGGCCTGCCTCGTCGATAAGCTGTGAGGCATAGGCTCCCTTGGGGCGTTTAAAGACGCTGCCGGCGGACGGGAATTCAAGGGGCTGCTTTTCCTTGCGCTGGGCCAGAATCTCTTTACGTTTGACCAGAAGGGGACCGGGATCGGATTGGGGCAGGTTCCAGATCGCGGACAGGACGACCGCCTCGCGCAAGGCCGTGGCCTGGCGGTAGCCGAAACCGCATTCGGCCTTGGGGAGTTCGATGACACGGCTGTCCCTGGTCAGGATCGTGACGCTTTGCAGCCGGTCCGAGATTTCATGGCCGTAGGCGCCGGCGTTCATGAACAGCGCTCCGCCCAGGGTACCGGGAATACCCGACAGGCATTCGATGCCGCCCAGACCCTCGCGCAGGCACTCCAGCACCCAGGCGTCCATGATCTTGCCGGCTTCGGCAAAAACCGTGGAGTCGTCGCGGCGGGTGGTCGTCATCTCACTTGTGGAGATGATGGGCACGAGGACCTCGTTGTCCGGGAAGAGGGTATTGGCCCCGCCGCCATGGATCCAGAATGCATGGCCTCGGGCCCGGTGCAGGCGCACGATTTCGATTAATTCGGTCGCGTTTTCGGGAAAATAGAGGTCACGAGCCATGCCGCCGATGCGGTAGGTGCAGTAATTTTTGAGAGGGGTGTTGCGAAGGTGCTTCATGATTCCTGCCTGAGTACTCCCGCTGCCGGGAGGGTGCAATATTGCGGTGATCCCATGGAGAATGTAGGGAGCGTATAACCAACGGGTCAATTTGGAATGCGAGGCGTTCTTCGGGCCTTGCAATTTGCCCGGTATTCTTGACGCATCCTTGAATTACAGCTAGCCTTTAGATTAAAACTTCAATCATTTGAGAAATCTATGAAACTTTCCGCAAAATCCAGATATGCGTCCCGGATCCTGCTTGATTTGGCCCTGCACAATGAAGGCATTCCACATCGGGTGAACGATATTTCCGAGCGCACCGGAATCACCGTGCCGTTCATCGAGCAAATCATCAAGCCCCTGAAGCATGCCGGGATGGTGGCGAGCAAACGCGGAGCATCGGGTGGGCACCAGCTCAGCCGGCCGGCCGATCAGATCACCCTGGGCGACATCGTGCGCATCATGGAGGGTTCGGTGGAGCTTGCGGCCTGTTTGAGTTCGCCGGGTCTGTGCGACAGGACCGCTGTGTGCCTGACCAGGGCGGCTTGGCAGCGAGCCACGGATGCGATGCTGCGTGAACTGGACACCATCACCCTGGCGGAACTGACCAATGCGGCTCCCAATTGCTGTCAACTTGCGGTGGATTATTTTGAGCGCGACCGGGAACTCCCGGTTTGACAAAGAATTTTTCCCCTGTCAGGACTTGAGGTCCCGCGTGGTCGCGCGGGATTTTTCGCATCAGGAGGAACCATGATCATCCCTTCCGGTTATCAGTTTTCCACTGCCCAGTGCGGGTTCAAGCGTCCGGGGCGCTCCGATCTTGCGATCGTGATCAGCGACGTGCCCGCTGTCGCCGCCGGCGTCTTCACCACCAATCGTTTTCAGGCCGCGCCTGTTCTCGTGGCCAGGGGCATTCTCGAGGCTGGCCCCTCGGGTATCCGCGCCATGGTTGTCAATTCCGGCCAGGCCAACGCCTGCACCGGCCAGGAAGGCATCGACAACTGTCGGAGCACCCTGGATCTGTTGTCCGCCCTGGGTCTTCAGCCCTCGGAAATTCTGCCTGCGTCCACCGGCGTCATCGGCGACCAGCTGAAGATGGATCTGTGGGAGAAAGGGGTGCCGATCCTGCGGGAGAACCTTGGACGGGTGGGTCTGGTGGATATGGCCAGAGCCATCATGACCACGGATACCTTTCCCAAGATGGCTACCCGTGAGGTGGCGCTTGCCTCCGGCACGGTCCATCTGGCCGGTTTTTGCAAGGGAGCGGGCATGATTTGTCCGAACATGGCCACCATGCTCGGCTTCATCCTCTGCGATGCGGGCGTGGATCAGGCCTGGTGGCAGGCGGCCTTGATCCGATGCGTGGACAAGAGTTTCAATGCCATCACCGTGGACGGGGACACCAGCACCAACGACTGTGTTCTGGCCATGGCCAACGGCACGGCTGTCAAGGTCGAAGTTCGGGATCTGGATGCCCTGGAAGAGGCGCTGCTCGAAATCTGTCAGGATTTGGCCTACATGATCGTGCAGGATGCCGAAGGCGGAACAAAGGTCATGCGCATCAACGTGCGTGGCGCAGCAAGCATGGCCGATGCCCAGTTGGCCGCGCGGGCCGTGGGCAATTCGCCCTTGGTCAAGACTGCCCTTTACGGTCGCGACCCCAACTGGGGCCGGATTGTGGCCGCCCTGGGGCGCAGCGGTGCGAGTTTTGTGCCCGAAGAGGTGATTGTGCGCATCGCAGGCATGACGATTTTCCGTGACGGCACGCCGGTCAAGGCCGACTGGGACAGCCTGTTGGCCTCGGCACTGCGGAGGGACACGGTGGACATCGACGTGGAGCTTGGCGCAGGAACGGCCGAGCTTACGCTCATGGCCTCCGATTTTACCGAGGAGTACATCAAGATCAATGCTGAATA
The DNA here is from genome assembly GCA_964201165.1 of Desulfomicrobium sp. Taxonomy (GTDB): domain Bacteria; phylum Desulfobacterota; class Desulfovibrionia; order Desulfovibrionales; family Desulfomicrobiaceae; genus Desulfomicrobium. The sequence continues at coordinate 541 of CAXNFJ010000118.1, read as the reverse complement.
CCGAACCTGATACTGCCGTCATGACGGATCACAACTGGAAGCGTCTGGCGGATTTTGTTTTCGAGCTGGGCATGTTGCGCCGGACTCCGCGCACGGGATACCAGTTTCTGGGTTCCGGCGCGGAAAATGTGGCGGAGCACTCTTTCCGCACGGCCATGATCGGTTACATCCTAGCTCGCAAGGCCGGGGCGGATGTGGCCAGGACCGTTTTTTTATGCCTTTTCCATGATGTGCACGAAGCGCGCATCGGCGATTTCAATTATGTGAACCGCATCTACAACACGACCAACCCGGTCTTGGCGTTCACCCACGCCCTGGAAGGCACGGGCCTGCGCATGGAGGTCTTGGAGATGTGGCATGAGCTGGAAGCGGGGCAGACACTTGAGGCTAAATTAGTCAGTCCTGAAAAATTTTAAAAACGGCACGTCAGGCACAAGCCTGCACCTGCCGAACATTTGGCCGAAAAACGCACCCACGCAATTTGAGGCACAAAAAATACAGTATCCGGATAAACTTCCGGAAGTTGAAGGCCGCACAGGCC
>CAXNFJ010000117.1:0-6269 GCA_964201165.1 Desulfomicrobium sp. | reverse complement strand
CACCTGGGCGAGCGTCTTTTCACCTGCGACCTGTATCCCTTTTTGTACCGAACCTGGGACGAATGGGAAGTGGTCGGGCACTACAACACGGACCCGGAGTTCAGCCTCGTGGCCGAGGTGGACGACGTCCTGGCCGGATTCATCATCGGCACCCTGATCAGCAAGGCCTCCTGGACCTACGGTTATATCGTCTGGTTGGGGGTGGACCGGGCCTTTCACTCCACGGGAGTGGCCCACAAGCTCTATGACCGTCTGGTGGAGCGCATGGTCGAGGCCGGGGCGCGTTATCTCATTGCCGATACGGACCCGAGCAACACCGCGGCGCTGAAGTTTTTCACCAAGAAGGGCTTCAAGGACGAGCGCGAGCACGTGGTCCTCTCCCTCAACCTGAGCCGGACAGAACGCTATCGTGCCCTCCTGGACAAGCATGGCTGCGGGCATGGGAACGGTCATAACAACGGGCATGGCGATGGCGATGCCGAGACCAAATCACGCAAACCCGGGCGTCCGAAGAAAGCGGCCAAAGGGGCAAAGGAAGAGCCCCTCTGCGGGGCGACGGCTCTCGAGCCTGAATCCTGACGGTCGGGAGGGTTAGTACCTGCGTTGGCAGCGTGGGCAATGGGTGGAGGTGCGCCCGGCGATCCGGGAGGCATGCAAAGGCTTGTTGCAGCTTGGGCAGGGCTCGCCTTTTTTGCCGTAGACCTGGAACCGGTCCTGGAAGATTCCGCTTTTGCCGTAGGCATTGCGGTAGTCGCTAATGGTGCTGCCTCCGGCCTCGATGGCCTCAAGCAGGATGCGGCGTAGTTCGGTGCAGAGCAGAACCCGTCTGTGCTCGGGGATGCTTGCGGCGATGCTGGCCGGATGGATGCGGGCCGCAAAGAGGGATTCGTCCGCATAGATGTTGCCGATCCCGGCCAGGACCGTCTGGTTTAGGAGCAGACCCTTCACCCCGGCCCGTCGCGCGCCGATGAGCGCCGCCAGCTTCTCGGCCGTGGTCTCCAGCGGTTCGGGACCCAGGCCCGCGAAAAAGCTCCAGGCTGCAAGATCCTCCGGTCCGTAAATTCCACAAAAACCAAAGCGACGCGTATCTTCAAAGACGATCCTGTCGCCTCCTTCGAGGGTGACGGTCAGGTGCGCATGCTTGGGCAGCGGCAGCTCCGGGCCGGCAATCCAGACCCGGCCGGTCATTTTCAGATGAAAGGCCAGACAGTCGCCGCTGTCGAGATAAACCATGAGCAATTTTGCCCTGCGCGAGACATGGGTGATGGTCCTGCCCGGGAGGGCGTCCGGGTTTCCGGTGCGCAGCACGCTTGGCGTCAGCAGGCGGGCCAGGGTGATGCGGCGTCCGTGAACCAGGGTGTGCAGGCCACGGGCGATGGTTTCGACTTCAGGGAGTTCGGGCATCAGTCAAGGGTGAGAGTCAAGGTCAAGGTTTGTCCCGCGCGCCGGATCGTGAGCTGGAGGGGTTTTTTCTGGCGGGAAGCGGCCATGGCGGCGAAATGCAGGTCCGTGGCCTCGGTCAGGGGCCGGTCCCCGGCTTTGAGCAGAATGTCCCCGGCGAGCATCCCGGCTTTTTCCGCCGGCGACTCGGAATCCACGCTCCCCACGACCATCCTTTCCGCTTCAAAAATGATGTTCATGCCAAGACGGCTTTTGTGCTGGGATGCGCAGTGGAAATAAATCGAATTTCCGGGCAGGGAGCGCTGGCGGACATCGGTCTGCTCCTGGAAATCCTCGTCGTCGCGCACAGGCATGATGCCCAGGCACGTGGCACCCGCGTCCAGGGTCCGCAGACGGTATTCGATGCCCCAGCCGTGCTCCACATGTCCGCCTCCAGTCAGAACCAGCATGGGCATTCCCGTTCGGTCTCGCCACGCCAGGGCCTGTTCGGCCATCATGGTGTCCCATAGGGCCTGCACAAGATAGAATTTCTCCGCCATGTCGGCCATCGTCGGGGCCATGTCGCGCATGCCCTCTGGCGCTTTCGTGGCGTTTTCAGCCTTCGCGGCGCCCGGTTTGGGCATTCTTCCCGTTACACTCGCTTCGCGCATGCTCTGATGCAACTCGATCTGCTCCGCCAGAGCCGCCTTTTGAGCCGGGCTGGCCGGGATGATCCTGCGCGGAAGGGCGTCCCGGTCGGACTGGGTCAGGACCGCATTGCCCTTGTCCCGGAATGTGGTCAGGACGTGGCGGGGAATGTTCAGGCCCGCCACGGGCAGGTCGAATTTTTCGGCCAGTTCGAAGATGGGTTGGTACTGGGCATAGGGGTAGCCCCAGAGCTTTTCCCATTCCACCTCATGGCCCAGGTCGGCGGCCGTGATGTCGCGGGCGTTGAACCTGTCCAGCACGGGCTGGGCCGTGACGGGGAGCATCTCCAGGCCAATGGAAAAGCGGGTCCCGCTCAAGGCCATGGCCTCTATGAGGCGGGCCTGCACTGCGTGGTCGCACAGATTGGTGTGGCTTTCGCCCAAGAGGACGAAGTCAACGGATGCGGCCATATTCACGACGTCGGCGTCGGACAGGGGCTGGGCCGTGGCCGAAAGAAAGGAACCCGGCGGCGGGGACACCCAAGGGGACGTCACCGCCGTCGGTTTTGCGCAGCCGGCCACCATGGCCAGCAGCAAGGGCAGGATGAGCTTGGTCATCAATCCCAATTGCGCTTGTCCTCGATGAACCGGATCTGCGGGGGCAGGGTGCCGGGGGTGAGGATTTTCAGGGCCGGACGGATCTTGATCTTTTCGCGGAACATGTGCAGCAGCTCTTCCTCGCGCTTGAAGCCCGAGGTCTCAATGAGCAGTGTCATGTCGTCGATGCCGCCGGGGTTGGTGACTTCGATCTGCCAGCGCTTGATCTCTTCAAATCCGGCGATGACCTGTTCGACCTGGTGCGGGTAGACGAACATGCCCTTGATGCGGGCCGTGGTGTCCACGCGACCGACGATGGTGCCCAGACGCGGAGATGTCCGGCCGCAGGGGCAGGACGCGCGGTCGATATAGGACAGGTCGCCCGTGGCCAGCCGGATCAGTGGATAGGTCTTGTTGAAGGCCGTGACCACGATCTCGCCCACTTCGCCGTCCTTGAGCGGAATGCCCGTGTCGGGATGGCAGATTTCCACATAGGCCCGGTTGGCGATGTGCAGTCCGTTCTTGTGGAAGCATTCATAGCCGATGCAGCCCACGTCGGCGGTGCCGTAGCCCTGGCGCATGATCAGGTCGAATTTCTTCTCCAGGGTGGAGCGCAGCTTTTCGGAGAATTTCTCGCCCGTCACGAAGGCCACTTCCAGGTACAGATCCTTGCGCAGGTTGAGGCCCTTTTCCTCGCCTTTCTGGGCCAGGTGCATGAGGTAGCTGGGTGTGCCCACATATCCGGTCACGCGCAGTTTTTTCATGATGTCCAGCTGGCTGCCGGTGTTGCCCGGGCCGGAGGGCACCACGGCGCAGCTCAGCTGCCGCAGGGGTTCCTCGAACATGAGGCCGGCGGGAGTCATGTGGTAGGAGAACGTGTTCTGGACGAGATCGCCGGAACGAAATCCCGCGGCATAAAAACTTTCGGTCCAGCCCCAGTAATCCTCTCCTCTGTCCTCCGGGTCGAAGATGGGACCGGGGGACAGGAAGACGCGGCGTAGCTCGCCAAGATCCTTGGTCAAGAGGCCGCCCAGGCGCGGACCCATGGACTGCAGGAAGATGAGTTCCTTTTTCTTGAGGATGGGCACGTGCTTCAAATCAATGAGGTCGCGGAATTTTTCCACGGAAAATTGTGCTCGGTCGAAGCGTTTCTTCACGTCCTCGGAATATCTGTACGCGTACGAGAGCAGCTCCTTGAGCTGGATCTGGTAGTATTTTTGGCGTTCCGTGGCATCCAGAACTTCGCGCCGGCTGAAAATGCCTTCAGTGCGATCCTTTCGGGTCATCAGCGCTCCTCCTTGTGGTGGTAGGGTCCGGCCGTGGGGGTCGGGGTTAAAGGTGGGGAAAAGTCTCTTATACAGGAATAAAAAAAGGATTTGCAAGTGGGTATTTGCAAATCCTTGAAATAGAAGGTGAATCTGTAATTGATTAGTCTTCGGTCAAAGGCTCCTGCTCCATGTCCTCGGGCTGCGACCTTTGCGCCTCCACGGTTTCGGGCGTGTCAAGCTGGGCAAAGGTGCGGGCGAAGACCAGAAAGCCGGTGTGGGCGACCATGCGGTCCTCGGGACGGAGCCGTTCGGGCACCGGCTTGTAGTGGCGCAGGAAAATCTCGACCACCTCGATCTGGCGGAATGGGCCTGCCTGAAGGGATTTCAGCAGATCCTGGACCTGGTTGGTGGTCGGCAACAGAAACCCGACGGGCGCGCCGGGCACCACGGCGTTCGGAATATGATGAATATAGTCGCAGGGTTCGCGCACGTCCAGAAACAGGGCGTCGGCGGCATGCGGGTGAAAACCTTCGGCGATGTCGTGATGGAACTGTTCCACGCGGTGAGCAAGACCGATGCGCTCCAGATTCTGGCGGCAGAGGGTGAAGAATTCTTCGCGTCGTTCGTAGGTGTAGACCTTGCCCGTGTCGCCGACCAACCAGGCCAGGGCCGTGGTCAGCCCGCCGGAGCCGCAACCGGCCTCGACGATGCGGCATCCGGGTCCGATGCCCAGCTTCATGACGATGTAGCCGATTTCCTTGGGATAAATGATCTGCGTGCGGCGTTTGACGGACTTGACCAGATCGTAAAGAGTGGGACGCATGACGGTGAAGGGATACCCCTTGTGCGTCATGACCTGCTGTCCCCATCCTGCGGCGCGGACTTCGTCAAGATGCAGAAGTCCTTCATTTGTATGCATGACCTGCCCTTCCTGGGCAGTAACAAAATATCGCTTGTCCTTTGCGTTGAGCAGCATTACCAGCTGTCCCGGTTCGAGCATGTGGCCTCCTGTGAAGTGCGTAGGCGGGAGTAGCCATGGCATTATGGGATGTCAAGCAACCGCCTGCTAGGGGGTAGGGTTTTTCTTGCTATAGAGCCCTTGGCCGGTTAGAGAAGAAACTTGATACTCGGCGTGCTGTGCGTCCGGCAGTGACCGGCTTTCGTTCTGTTTTTTCCGCCGCACGCCACTCGTATACGAATTTTATCGGATTTCTGATCCGCAAATTTTGTTATTTTTCCCCGGCCCTGCCGGAAACTTTTTTCATTTGAGGTTATGTATGGGAGAGAAGCAGAAGCGCAAGATGTTCATCAGCGTGTTGCCTGGTGAGCAGGTGGAAGTGGCCATCATGGAAGATGGCATCGTGGTCGAATATTACGTGGAAATGCTCCACCAGAGCAAGACCAAGGGCAACATCTACAAGGGCAAGATCCATAATGTGGACCAGGCCCTGCAAGCCGCCTTCATCAATTACGGTTCCGAAAAGAACGGGTTCCTGCAAGTCGACGAGGTTCATCCCGAATACTATCAGGGCGACGTGCCGTCCCGCGGAAAGTACCCGCCCCTGCAAAAAGTGCTGAAGCCCGGCCAGGAAGTGCTGGTGCAGGTTGTCAAGGAGCCGACAGGCTCCAAGGGTGCCTTTTTGACCACCTACCTGTCCATTCCCGGCCGCTATTTCGTGCTCACCCCTGGCCGCGAGCAGATGGGCATTTCCCGCAAGATCGAAGATGAAAAGGAACGCGAACGGCTCAAAGAAGTCGTGGAGGAACTCAAGCTCGACGAGGGCCTGGGCGTCATCGTGCGCACGGTCAGCGAAGCCCAGAGCAAGAGCAGCCTGTCCCGGGACCTGCAGTTCCTGAAGCGGCTGTGGAAGGATATCCGCAAGAAGGGCATCACGTCCGAATCCCCGGCGCTGATCTATGAGGAAAAGGATCTGGCCTTCCGGGCCATCCGCGATTACCTGACTCCGGATATCGCCGAATGCTGGATCGATGATGATGAAACCGCCGCGCAGATCACGGATTTCGCGGCCCTCATTTTTCCTCGGCGCAAGACGTTCATCAAGGTTCATGCCGAGACCGAGCGGACCCTCTACGAGCGCTTTCGCATCGAAGCGCAGCTGCAGAAGATTTTCAGCCGCAACGTCAATCTGCCCAGTGGCGGCCAGCTGGTCATTGATCACACCGAGGCCCTGACCGCCATCGACATCAACTCCGGCAAGATCGGCGGCGAGAAGAATTTCAAGGAAATGGCCCTGCGCACCAACATCGAGGCTGCCCAGGAAATTCCCAATCAGCTCATGCTGCGCGACATCGGCGGCCAGATCGTGGTCGATTTCATCGAGATGAAGGACGGCAAGCACATCCGCGAAGTCGAGAA
>CAXNFJ010000116.1:0-6287 GCA_964201165.1 Desulfomicrobium sp. | reverse complement strand
CGCTGTCATGGTCCTCGACGCACGAGAGGTGGCAGACGCGACACCGGGACCATCCTGGACGAACACTGATGACGGGGGCCCAACCCCCGGACAAAATTCCACCCTCTCCACATTAATATCCTGAACCTGGGGCTGCGCTACGAATTCTAGCTTCCACTGCCCCGGATTGATTTTCCTTGCTCACGGGCCGCATTCTGCCCTAGATCGCATCTCAACCAATCATCAACACAGGAGATCACATGCTTGCGACTAGCCGTTTTTTCAATCTCGGAATGATCTTGGCGATTGCCGTGTTTCTGCTGCTCGGATCCACGTCCGGCTGGTCCCAGAACACGCTGCTGCAGCAGGGGCTCGGCATGTTGTCTTCGGGCGGCGGTTCCAGTTCCCTGACCCAGGGCGAAATGGGCGACGGCCTCAAGGAGGCCCTGCGCGTGGGCACCGAGGCCGTAGTTTCACGACTGGGAAAAACGGATGGCTTCAACACGGACAAGGCCATCCACATCCCGCTGCCGGGCCAGTTGGCCATGGTGCAAAAAGCCCTCAAAGCGGCAGGGTATTCCAGTCTGGTCGATGATTTGGAACTGAAGCTGAACCGCGCCGCCGAACAGGCCACGCCCAAGGCCAAGGCGCTCTTCGTCGACGCCATCACGGCCATGACTATCCAGGATGCGTCGAAGATTTTAAGCGGCCCCGATGACGCCGCCACCCAGTATTTCCGCAAGGCCATGGGCCCGGGCCTGACCAGGGAAATGACGCCCGTGGTCGACGCGACCCTGGCCGAGGCCGGGGCCGTGCAGGCCTACGACACCATGATGGGCCAGTACAAAGCCTTGCCGTTCATGCCCGACGCCAAGGCCGACCTGACCAGCTATGTCGTGGACAAGGGACTGGACGGGATCTTTCATTATGTGGCCGCAGAAGAGGCGGCCATCCGTCAGAACCCGGCCAAACGGACCACGGCCCTGCTCCAGAAAGTGTTCGCGAAATAACGCGCTCCCAGGACGCAAAAAAAGGGCGAAGCCGCGAGGTTCGCCCTTTTCTCATTTCGTGGACACACGCCATCCCGCTCCAGCCTTTCAACTCCGAGGGAAGGGGACAGAACTCCTCACGCCGACCATGCGCTGATTTTCACGCGTGCAACGCCTCGTCCGCAGCATCCAAAATGGCCAATATCTCCCGCGTCTTCTCCTCCATCAGCGCCTTGTCCCCGCGCGACTCGACATTGAGACGCAGTACGGGTTCGGTGTTGGAGGAGCGCAGATTGAAGCGCCACTGGGCGAATTCAAGGCTCAGGCCGTCGGTCTCATCGCGTTTCAGGCATCCGGCGGCAAATCGCGCCTCCACGGCGGCGATGGCCGCACCCGCATCCTTGACCCGGCGGTTGATTTCTCCACTGGCAGGATACGCCGTCATGGCCGCGTCCACCAACTCGGCCAGGGATTTTCCCGTGAGCGAGATCTGTTCCGCCACCAGGAGCCAGGGGATCATGCCCGAATCACAGTAGGCGAAATCCCGAAAATAGTGGTGCGCGCTCATCTCCCCGCCGTAGACCGCGTCTTCCAGGCGCATGCGTTCCTTGATGAAGGCGTGCCCTGTCTTGGACATGATGGGACGCCCTCCGGCCCCGGTCACGGCGGCGATGGTGTTCCAGGTCAGGCGCGGGTCATGGATGATGCCCGCCCCCGGAAACTTGCGGGCGAAGGCCTCGCCCAGAAGGCCAACCAGATAATAGCCTTCGATGAAGCGTCCGCTCCCGTCAAAAAAGAAGCAGCGGTCGAAATCCCCATCCCAGGCCAGCCCAAGGTCAGCCTTGCGCTCGATCACGGTCCTGGCCGTCAGATCCCTGTTTTCGGGCAGGAGAGGGTTGGGCACGCCGGCCGGAAAATTACCGTCGGCCTCGTGCAGAATCTTGTGAAATTTAAAGGGCAGCTTCGGTTCCAGCAGGTCGACGATGGCCCCCGCCCCGCCATTACCCGCATTGACCACGATGGACAGGGGGCGCAGCGCCTTGCGGTCCACATAGGACAAGAGATGGTCGACATACCGTGAGCGCACATTCAATTCATGCAATTGACCCGCACGCGGGGCCGCCATGAATTCTCCGCCCGCAGCCAGGTCGCGGATGGCGAAAAGGCCCGTGTCCCCGCTGATGGGCCGGGACTGCTCGCGCACGAACTTCATCCCATTGTAATTTTTGGGATTATGGCTGGCCGTGACCATGATGCCGCCGTCCATGCCCTGGTCGGAGACGGCGAAATAGACTTCCTCTGTCCCGCATTCGCCCAGAGTGAAGACATCCACTCCGGATTCGCGCAAGCCACGGATCACGGCCTCGGCCATGGCGGGGCTGGACAGGCGGATGTCATGCCCGACCACCACCCGATCCGGGTTCAGGAAAGCCGCGTACGCCCTGCCGATGCGATAGGCCAAGGTCTCGTCAAGGTCGTCCGGGACCCTGCCGCGAATATCATAGGCTTTGAAGCAGGAAAGATTCATGATCGAAGCTCCTGAAAAAATGTCGAATTTGAAAATTAAGCCGATGCGGGGCCGGGTTCATGGCTACTCACGGAAAGTGGTTTTGATCAAGCAAAAAAGGGGATTCCCGCATGCGCGCAGCTTGACCCGGTTCGCACCGAAAACCGCTCATCGAATGCGTGGTGCGACGTGTCGCGGTCCACGCTGGAAAATTTTTGTTCCTGCTTGACGCAATCAATAATCCTTACTAAAAAAGAATCATTGACCTCAAGGATACACGCGAAGCAATGCACCACGAAAAAAACAACGCCGAAAATCGTCTTGAACGAATGCTCGACAAACTCAAAATCCGAAATCTCCGGATCACGCCCCAGCGCCTGGAGGTGCTCAAGATTTTGGCCGAGAGCATCGGGCATCCTTCCGTGGAAGAAATCCACGCCCGGGTACGGGGCAAGTTCCCCACCACGAGCCTGGCCACGACCTACAAGACAGTGGCTCTCCTGAAAGAACTCGACGAGGTGTTGGAGCTAGGTTTCGTGGACGGGAGCAATCGCTACGACGGGCACAAGCCCTATCCTCATCCCCACCTCATCTGCACCGGCTGCCACAAGATTCTCGACCCCGACCTGTCCATGCTCCAGGACATGGCCGCGGAGGTGGCCCGGGAGACCGGCTTTCGCATCCTGAACCATCGCCTCGATTTTTTCGGGCTTTGTCCGGAGTGTCAGAAAAAAAGCTGATTTTTTTTGCCCTATAATGGAGAATTATTCTTTGTTGATATATTGTATCCGAATTTGTTTTTGCCTGCGCAACGCATGTCGCATTCACGCATGAGTGTTGTGCGCCGAAACCTTGCTTCAAATATGATGAACAGGAGGAACGTATGAGTGACAAAAAGAAGCTGACCACCAACGCGGGGGCCCCGGTCCCCGACAACCAGAATGTCATGACCGCCGGGCCACGCGGACCGCAGCTGCTGCAGGACGTGTGGTTCCTGGAGAAGCTGGCCCACTTCGACCGCGAGGTCATCCCGGAGCGGCGCATGCACGCCAAAGGCTCCGGCGCCTATGGCACCTTCACCGTGACCCACGACATCACCAAATACACCAAGGCCAAGATCTTCTCCGAGATCGGCAAGAAGACGGAGATGTTCGTGCGCTTCTCCACCGTGGCCGGCGAGCGCGGGGCCGCCGACGCCGAACGCGACATTCGCGGGTTCGCGATGAAATTCTACACCGAGGAAGGCAACTGGGATCTGGTCGGCAACAACACGCCGGTCTTCTTCCTGCGCGATCCCTTGAAGTTCCCGGACCTCAATCACGCCGTCAAGCGCGACCCGCGCACCAACCTGCGCAGCGCGAGGAACAACTGGGACTTCTGGACCAATCTTCCCGAAGCCCTGCATCAGGTCACCGTGGTCATGAGCGACCGGGGCATCCCGGCCTCCTACCGCCACATGCACGGGTTCGGCAGCCACACCTTCAGCTTCATCAGCCCAAAGAATGAACGCTTCTGGTGCAAGTTCCACTTCCGAACCCAGCAGGGCATCAAGAACCTGACCGACGCCGAAGCCGAGGCCCTGGTCGGCAAATGCCGCGAAAGCCATCAGCGCGACCTCTATGACAGCATCGAGAAAGGCGATTTCCCGCGCTGGACCATGTATGTGCAGATCATGACCGAGGCCCAGGCCGCCAAGCTGCCCTACCACCCCTTCGACCTGACCAAGGTCTGGTATCATGGCGATGCCCCCCTCATCGAAGTGGGCGTCATGGAACTCAGTCGCAACCCCGAAAACTACTTCGCCGAGGTCGAGCAGGCCGCCTTCAACCCGGCCAACGTCGTGCCCGGCATCAGCTTCTCCCCGGACAAGATGCTGCAGGGCCGCCTCTTCTCCTACGGTGACGCGCAGCGCTACCGCCTAGGCGTCAACCACCACCTCATCCCGGTCAACCAAGCCCGCTGCCCCTTCCACAGCTATCACCGCGACGGGGCCATGCGCGTGGACGGCAACCACGGCAGCACCCTGCACTACGAGCCAAACAGCTACGACGAATGGCAGCAGCAGCCCGACTTCTCCGAGCCGCCCCTGGCCCTGGACGGCGCCGCCGCCCACTGGAATGCCCGCCAGGACGACAACGACTACTTCACCCAGCCCGGCAAGCTCTTCCGCCTGATGAGCCCCGGACAGCAGGAAGCCCTGTTCGGCAACACGGCCCGGGCCATGGGCGACGCGCCCGACGAGATCAAGCTCCGCCACATCGGCAACTGCCTCAAAGCCGACCCGGCCTACGGCAAGGGCGTGGCCGACGCGCTTGGCATTGACCTGGCCAGAGTGCCCAAATAATCAGCGATATTCTTTGATCCCAAGGGGCTGCCCGTGCCGGGCGGCCCTTTTTTGAATCTTCCCGCAAGGCAAGCCTTGCGCTTCGAACACCTTGGTGACAGATTTCAAACCGTAACCAAGGCCGCCCTGTATTCCGCCAAATTGGCGCCTGACCACCGCACCCGCCGGGAACCTCCTCATGTCCAATTCCGCCTGGAGTACCCTGATCCGCCCCTTGCGGCACCGCAATTTCAGCCTCTTCGCCTCGGGCCAGCTCATTTCACTCATCGGGACCTGGGTCCAGAACGTCTCCGAGGCTTGGCTGGTGTACCGGCTGACCGGGTCCAGCGCTGCCCTGGGACTGGTTCGCTTCGCAGGGCTCGCCCCCGTCTTCGTCCTGGCTCTCATCGGCGGGGACTTTGCCGACAGGGCCAATCGCCGCCACATCCTCATCGGCACCCAGACAGTGACCATGATCCTGGCCTTCATCCTGGCCGCCCTCTGCTTCACGGAGCAGGTCCGGGTCTGGGGTCATCGTTCTCCTGGCCGCGGTGCTTGGCGTCGTTCATGCCATCGACAACCCGACCCGGCAGTCCTTCGTGGTGGAGTTGGTCGGCAAGGAGGATCTGCCCAGCGCCATTGGGTTCAATTCCTCCATGTTCCACACGGCCCGCATCCTGGGTCCCTCTATCGCAGGAGCCCTGCTGGCCACCGTGGGTGAAGCCTGGTGCTTCACCATCAACGGACTGTCCTTCCTGGCGGTCATCGTGGCCCTCACCCTCATGCGCCTCCAGCCGACGCCGAGGCCGGCCGCCCAGGGTCCACTCCTGACCCGGATCAAGGTCGGCACCTCCTACGCCTGGACCTCCCCGGCCATCCGCTCGCTGCTGATCCTGGTTGCCGTGACCAGCCTGTTCGGCTCGTCCTTTCTGGTGCTCATGCCCGTGGTGGCCAAGGAAGTCCTGGGACGGGGCGCCGATGGCTACAGTCTGCTCATGACCGCGGCCGGAATCGGCAGTCTCATGGGAGCCCTGATCCTGACCCTGCGCACAAACACCGGCCTTTGGGCCTTGCGGACCGTGGCCAGCCTGGGCTTCGGCCTGACCCTCATCCTGTTTTCCCTTTCACGGGTGTTCTGGCTGTCGATGCTCCTGGCCTTGCCTGCGGGCCTGTTCCTGATCCTGCTCATGGCCACGTCCAACACCCTGGTTCAAACCCTCACGCCCGATGAACTGCGCGGCCGGGTCATGGCCCTTTTCGCCATGATGTTCATGGGCATGTCGCCCTTCGGATCCCTTGGAGCCGGACTCTTGGCTGAAAGCATCGGCGTCGGACCAACGTTGAGTCTGTGCGGCGGGGCCTGCCTCGTGGCAGGAATCTTCCTCGGGCGAAACGGATTCTTGAAAACGCAAGACATGACGTCACCGGAGAAATAGATTAGACTTGTGTGAATTCCTCTTTTTGCATAATGTTAATGATATCTCTTATC
>CAXNFJ010000115.1:0-6338 GCA_964201165.1 Desulfomicrobium sp. | reverse complement strand
CAGGACAGGAAGGTCGACTTGCCCGCCCCGTTGGAGCCGATGATGGTGATGAAGTCGCCCTGTTCTATGTCGATGGACAGATCGCGGATGCTGTGCACTTCGTTCACACTGCCCCGGTGGAAGTATTTGTTGAGGCCTTGGGCGCTGATCATCGGGTGAATCTCCGTTTGAGCATGGGCGAGGTCAGGGCCACGATGACCAGAAAGGCGGTGATCAGGTTCAGGTCGCTGGGCGTGAAGGAGAACCCGCCGAGATTGGTCCCGAGGGCCAGGGCGATGGCCGTGCGGTAGACGATGGAGCCGACGATGACCGCGACGCAAGCCCGGGCGATGGTCGCCGTGCCGAAGACGGTTTCGCCGAGGATGACCGAGGCCAGGCCCGCGATGATGGTCCCCACGCCCATGTTCACATCCGCCGTACCCTGGTTCTGGGCGATGAGCGCCCCGCTGAAGGCCACGAGCGCGTTGGACAGCCCGACGCCGAAGATGATGACATTGTCCGTGTTCACCCCGAGCGCCGTGATCATCTGCCGGTTGTCGCCTGTGGCCAGCATGGCCTGCCCGTATTCGGTGTGCAGAAACCAGATCAGCCCCGCCGTGATCAGGCTGGCCACAAGAAAAAAGAACAGGGGCGTGACCTGATACAGCGGCAGACCGAGCGCCTCCAGGTCCGTCAGCACCGAGGGCGTGCCCAGTAGGGCCAGGTTGGGGCCGCCCATGATGCGGATGTTTATGGAGTACAGGGAGATCATGGTCAGGATGGACGCCAGGAGGTGCAGAATTTTCAGCTTGGTGTTCAGGAGCGCGGTCACGGCTCCGGCCAGAAATCCGGCTGCCGAGGCCAGGGCCAGCGCCAGATAGGGGCTGTATCCGGCCGTGATGGTCACCGCGCTGACCGAGGCCCCCAGCGGCAGGCTGCCGTCCACGGTCAGGTCCGGAAAATCGAGGATGCGAAAGGTGAGGTACACCCCAAGGGCCATGATGCCGTATAAAAAACCCTGTTCCAGGGCTCCGAGAAAAGCGTAGAGGGTCATGTGCGTGCTGGTGCTAAAGGTGGATGAAAGGAGCGTGGCGTGTCCGATGTGCGGCACATACATGGGGGCGGGGGAGAGGACAAGCGGGAGCCGCGCAGGGAGCGTGCCGCCTTAAGGTTCACAGATAACGGGTGCTGATGTCCCGGAACACCGGTTCGGATTCGAGAAAGGCATCGACCACGTCCGGGTCGAAATGCGTGCCGCGTCCGTTGCGGATGATCTGCACGGCTTCAGCGTGGGGCATAGCCTCCTTGTATACGCGCTTGGTGATGAGCGCGTCATAGACGTCGGCCAGGGCCATGAGCCTGCCGCCCAGAGGGATGTCCTCGCCGCTCAGGCCATTGGGATAACCCGTTCCGTCCCATTTTTCATGGTGGGTGAGGGCGATCTCGCGCGCCAGGGCGAGAAAGGAGCGGTCACTGCGCTCGGCGGTCTGGCGTTCCGCCTCGGCTAGGGTCGCGGCCCCGAGCGTGGTGTGTCGCTGCATCTCGCTGAATTCCTGCGCCGTAAGCTTGCCCGGCTTGAGGAGGATGCTGTCCGCGATGCCGACCTTGCCGATGTCGTGCAGGGGCGCGGATTTGTGCAGCAGCTCAATGGTGTCCCGGTCAAGGAGTTGCCGGTATTTGGGTTCCTGGGCCAGACGTCCGGCCAGAACCAGTACATATTCCCGGGTGCGCTTGATGTGGCCGCCGGTTTCGGGGTCCCGGGTCTCGGCCAGGGCTGTTAGGCTTAAGATGGTCGCGTCCTGGGCCTGCAGGAGCTGTTGGCTGCGGATGCGCAGCTCGCGCTCTTCCATGCCGTACTTGAGAAGGCTTAAGATGGTCATGTTCATAATGAGAACGAGCTGCGCCGACAGGGGGGAAATCCAATAGCCGGGGCCGTCGAGGAGCCATAGGCTCGTGCTCCACAGCCCCAGTGCACCACCGGTTAAGACGATGACGCAGGTCAGGGGGCCGGAAATCAACATCACAATGCTGGACAGCGCGCCGATGGCCAGGACCGCACATGCCTCGGCTCCGATGGCCCAGTCCGGCCGGATCAGCGGATCCAGTTGCAGCAGGTTGTCGAGCACCGTGGCGTGGACCTCCACCCCCGGGAAAACGCGGTCCGTGGGCGTGACGTGGTTGTCGCCAAGGCCTGCGGCTGTGGGGCCGACAATGGCCACGCGTCCGGTCAGGTCCGGCAGGGGGTGATCGAGGATGTCGGCCACGGAGAAGGTGGTGAAGGTTGCCCTGGGGCCGCGGTATCTGAGCAGCATGTTGCCCTGGGCGTCGGTGTGCATCCGGCGTTGACCGACTTGCACGAAGCCCCCGTCCAAATCGTAGCCGAGTCCGACGACGGCGTTGTCCCTGGTCTTGAGCGTGGACAGGATCAGGCTGGGCAGGAGCGCGTCCCCGTGTCTGGCGATGAGCGGAACCCTGCGGATAACTCCGTCGGAGTCCGGCAGCGCGTTGATAAAGCCTGAACTCGCCGCAGCGTCGCTCAGGACAGGCAGGGAGCAGATGGTGTCCTGGGCGGAATACAGAGAAAACACGGGAGGGATGGTCTCCATGGCCAGGATCGGATGCATGCAGCGGGGGAACTCGTCTGGGCGCATGGGGGAGAAGAGCAGCTTGTAGCCCAGGATCGCCGGTCCGCCTTTCAATACCTGGGCCAGCATCTGGTCATAGTCCAGGGAGGCCAGCTGCATGTTATCCAGGGAAAGGGCGAATCCGGGATCTTTGCGCAGATCTTCGAGCACCAAAAGGGGCGAGGTCCGGTCCCGGGTGGAGAGAACCAGGTCCACGGTCACGATGTCGGCTCCGGCCTCATGCAGGCGGGTGACCAGCCGCGCCAGGACATGCCGTGGCCAGGGCCACTGGCCAAAGCGGGTCAGCGCCTTGTCGTCGATAGCGATGAGCACCGGGACATGGCTTGGAGGGCGCTGGCGGGTCTGGCTGAGCAAGACGTCATAGACTTTGTGTTCGATGTGCACGAACAGATCCGGACGCAGGACATGCGCGAAGATGACGCAGAGCGTGATGATGCATCCGGTCCCGAGTAGCCGGAGAATGTCACGGCGACGGTATCCACCTCTCTTGCGGCCTCCTCGCCGGCTCCAGCCGGGGATGGTCAACGGACCAGGACCTCCGTTCGGCGGTTGCGCGGTTCGGGCACCTCATCCCCTGTGGGGACGAGGAGGTTGCCCTCACCATGGGAAAAGATCTGGATGATGGAGGGGGCGATGCCTGCCCTGACCAGTACGTCCCGTACGACTTCGGCCCGGTGCATGGACAGGCGGGCATTGTCCTCGCGCGTGCCGACCGTGTCCGAATGACCGTTGACTCGCACGTCGAGGGAAGATCGTCTCACGATGGCATCGCGGATTTTTTCAAGCAGGGGTTTGGAATCCGCAGTCAGGTTCGGGGTGCCGGAGTCAAAATAGAGCAGGAAGGCCTCGGACGGTACGGGCAGGGCCTGCAAGGCCTGGCCGTAGTCCCGCTCGATTTCCGTTTGGTCCATGATGCGCACGGGCGCGGGCGGGGCCGAGGGGTTTGTTACCGTGGTACTCTGCCGTGCGGCGGAGAGAGTTTTTTCCCCCGCGGGTGTGCTGACCTGGACCTGACCGACCGAGCCGTCCGGATTTTCGATCAGGACCACGGTCGTGCCTTTGGTCGCGCAGCCAGCAAAGACCAGACAGAGCAGCAAAAGGATAATTTTCATTATTGTTCCTTTACCGTGACGAGAAATCGGGTCCCGTGGATGGCGATGACGGCGTCGGGAGTCTCGACGCTGACTTTTTCCGGGGCCACCCGGCCGATTACGCCGGACATGTAGGCGAAGGATCCTTTGATGAGACGGACGGCCATGGAAAAAACCTCGTTCTGAGGCGCGAAGGCGAAGTCGCTTATTTCCATGCTGCTCTCCGGCCCCAGGGAGAGCATGGTGTCGTCCTCGAGCATGATGCCCAGGCTGCTTTGCGCAGCGGTGGTGACGGTGTCGCTGACGTGCAGGATGTCGCCGATCTTGGCCGGCATGAGGGTGGCATCGCGCAGAATATGCCCCTGCCCTTCCAAGGTTTTGATGAAGCCTGCCACCTGCGGTTGGGCGTGGACGTTGGCGTAGAGCAACAGGACCGCACAGATGGCTGCGAGATATCGCATGAAATTTGTCTCCGGCTGGATTGCAGGTTTGAATGGCTCTAAATACGTACTGAATTCCTTGAAATTGTTCAAGAGAATGTCGCCAATCCTGGCGGCGGATTCGATTCCCCTTGCCACTCCTTTTGCACAGGACTAATGATCCGCAGGCCGTGTGTGATGATCTGTCTTGAATTCAATGGAGGCCTGCATGTCTCTTCCCGTTTGGCTCGCCTTCGTGGCCGCCTGTTTTGTGTTCAGCCTTTCCCCCGGAGCCGGTGCCGTCTCGACCATGAGCACCTCCCTGACTTTCGGGCCCCGCACCGCCATGGCCAATATCCTGGGGTTGCAGATCGCCCTGGCCCTGCACATCCTGGTGGTCGCGGCCGGACTGGGCATGCTCCTGTCCTCCTCGGCCTGGGCCTTCACGACCCTCAAACTCGTAGGCGCCCTTTACCTGATGTGGCTCGGCGTGCCGAAATGGCGCGAGGCGCCCGTGCTGGCCGTGCCCGGGTCCGGGGTTCCGGAGGCCAGCGTGGGGAAGCTGGTGCGTACGGGTCTGTTGGTCAACCTGACCAACCCCAAGTCCATCATCTTTCTGGCCGCCTTTCTGCCGCAGTTCGTGCAGCACGGGGCGCGGCAGGCTCCACAATATCTCATTCTGGGTTTGACCGTGCTGGCCATGGATTGGCTGGTCATGATCGGCTACGCGCTGCTGGCGGCGTCCGTGCGCGGCGCTCTGTCCACGCCCGTGGCCTTGCGCCGGGGCAATCGCATCTTCGGCTCCCTGTTCATCGGCGCGGGAGTTGTCCTGGCTGCGGCCAAGACAGCATAAGACGCCCACGATGAAGTGGTGAATCCGTGCGTGAACCGAGATCTCCCGGTAGGGCAAGGCGGAAGATCTTGACGCAACGGGCTACGCGTTTTGACAGGAGCTGCGCGCTTCCGGTAGGGCAGAACACATTTTTCATCTTTTGACCGAGGTTCCCATGCCCACTCCTCATGAAATTCTGCACACGGTTTTCGGCTACGCCAGTTTTGTCGGCCCGCAGGAAGCCATCATCGAGACCCTCCTGCAAGGACGCGACGCCGTGGTGCTCATGCCCACAGGCGGGGGCAAATCCTTGTGCTATCAGATACCGGCCCTCCTGCGCCCCGGCACCGCCGTGGTCGTCTCCCCGCTCATCGCCCTCATGCGCGACCAGGTGCAGGGCCTGACCCAAAACGGGGTGCGCGCGGCCTACCTCAATTCCTCCCTCACGGCGGCCGGGGCGCGGGACGTGGAGGCGGACCTGCTGGCCGGACGGCTCGACCTGATCTACGTCGCTCCGGAACGCCTCTTCCAGCCTGGATTTCTGGACCTGCTTGCGCGTGTTCCCCTGGCTCTTTTCGCCATCGATGAAGCCCACTGCGTGTCCCAATGGGGGCATGATTTCAGGCCTGAATACACGCGCCTCGGAATGCTGGCCGGACGGTTTCCCGCAGTGCCGCGCCTGGCCTTGACGGCCACGGCCGACGACCTGACCCGGGCGGACATCATCCGCCAGCTGCAGCTGGATTCGGCCCAGGTCTTCGCCTCCGGCTTCGACCGTCCGAACATCCGCTACCTCGTCGCTCTGAAGGATCATCCCGAGCAGCAGCTCATGGCTTTTTTGCGCTCCCAGCCTGCCGGCGAAGCGGGTATCGTGTACCGCATGTCGCGCAAGAAGGTCGACGCCACGGCCCAGAGCCTGGGCAAGCAGGGGTTCACGGCCCTGCCGTACCACGCCGGGCTGGACGCGGCGGTGCGGGAAGCGAATCAGGAGCGCTTCATGCGCGAGGACGGAGTGGTCATGGTCGCCACCGTGGCCTTTGGCATGGGTGTGGACAAGCCCAACGTGCGCTTTGTGGCCCATCTGGACCCGCCCACCAGCCTGGAGGCCTATCATCAGGAGACGGGGCGCGCCGGACGTGACGGCCTGCCCGCGGTGGCCTGGATGACCTACGGCATGGGCGACATCGCCATGCTGCGCCGCCTGGTGGCCATGGACGCGGGCCCGAATTTGCCTGCGGCGGATTTCGAGGAACAGGGGCGTGCGGAAACCCGCCAGCGGCACGAGCGCCTCAAACAACAGAAATTGACCTCCCTGCTCGGATATTGCGAAAGCACGCAGTGCCGCCGGCAGGTGCTGCTCAGGTATTTTGGT
>CAXNFJ010000114.1:0-6355 GCA_964201165.1 Desulfomicrobium sp. | reverse complement strand
GAGGCCTTGGGGTCTACAGCGTGCACCTCTTGTGCACGAATTACCTGCGCGGTCAGGTCTGGTTTGAATCCGGTGAGGATGGCACGGTGTTTCACGTCCGCATTCCCCAGGGGCAGGAGTTGCAGCAGGACTGATCGTCTCAGGTTTTGAGACGGGCAAGCCACGTGCGCTTGATCAGACTTTGCAGCAGCACGTCCGGCCGGAAGGATTCCGGCTTGAGAGCCTGGGGGAGGATGAAACCGCTGGCGTCGAAATCCAAAGGCCTGCGACCGGGAAAAGCCAGGTCCGCGGGGTCCGAGCCGGGGAGCCCTGCGCGCAGGCATGCCCCCCAGACCGGAAAGAGCTCCGCGGTCGCGCCCAGCACCATGCCTGCCGCAGTATCCAGAGCCACGGCGCTTGTGCTGCTCCCCAGAAATCCCAGCGCGTGGGCATCCCCGGCAATGGGTCCGGTCCGATGCATGGCTTCCACCCCGTCCATGAGGCTCACCGTGGGCGGCAGGACCGTCACGAGCCCGCAGATCATCTCTGCGAACCTCCCGTCCTTGTCCCCGTGCAGGGCGTGCAGCCAGGCCTTGTTCACTCCGGTCACGCATCCGAACAGGTTTTTGACCGCTCCGCTGAAGCGCATCTGGGAATGGGCCTTGAATTTGGGCAGGTTCAGGATCAGGTCGGCGTCCAGGGCGTCGGCGGAAACCGGGACGCGCACGTTTCCGCTGAGCACCCGCACGCCCCGCTTCAGGGTGATGACCGCAACCCCCAGCGGACGCAGCTGTTCCGGCAAGCCCAAAGTATGGGCAATGGCCTGGGCGGTGCCGAAGGCCGGCGAGTCTCCCACAACCACTCGGGCTCCTCGTTCGCGGCAGTGGCGTGCCGTGGCGGTGATGATGCGGGCGTGAGTGCAGCAGAGATGTGCATTGCGCAAGGCTACGAAATTGGGCTTGATGAGCACCCGTGAGCCGGAGATGTCGGGCAGGACGCGTTCCAGCAGGTCCGGAACCATTGCGTCCGCCTGCGTGTAGTCCACAGCTTGCCCCAGAAAGACGTCAATCACCAAAAATCCGGTTCAGGGCCTTGGAAATGACGCGGACATGGGCTTTTTCCTGTTCGGCCAGCAGCAGGTAGGTCTGCGCGGCTTCGGCGTCGCGATCGCGCTTGGCCAGACCCCGGTAGAGGTCATAGGCGTAGTATTCGATTTCACAGGCTAGTTCCAGCAGGCGCAACATGCGGTCCTCGGGATTCTTGCCCAGGCGGGCCATCCAGGCCGAAATGGGCTTGCCGCCTTCCATTATCCGCCCGTCCAGGCGTTCGAAGACCTCTTCGAAGCTCTCCAACGCCTGATTCGTGTTGTGTTTTTTCCAATAGGTGAAGATGCTGCGGGCGTGCGCCTCCTCCTTGGCGCCCAGGTCGTGGACCATGCGCCCAAGATCCGTGTCCTTGTATTCCTGCGCGAGGTCGTTGTAGAAAAGCCAGGCGCCTTTTTCCATGTTCATGGCCCGGTACAGGGTCTGGGGCAGGGGCATGTCACGGGGGAAGAGTTCCAGATGGGGGATGTCTTTGAGTTCCTTGCCCTCCCATCCGGCGATGCCGCCGACCAGATTGTAGAGCCGGCCCGTCCTGGGTCCGGCGTCCTTGATCAAGGCCGCGGCCACGGAGGATCTGCCCCCGGTGCGGCAATACAGGATCAGGTTCTGGTCCTCACCCAGTTCTCCGATCCGGTCTTCGATTTCCGGCAGGGGAATGAGTTGCGCGCCGGGGATATGGCTTTCGGCATACTCGACGGGCTGACGCACATCGACCAGCATATAATTGCGCTCCCTGGTCTTGGTTCTGAATTCTTCCAACTCGTCCGGGAAGATATCGATCACATTTCTGTTCATTGCTGCCTCATGTGGAGCCTGTGGTGGCGTATGACAGCCCTGTACGGGAAAGACTTCCATTAATCCAGACCCCTGTTCGTGGAGAATTGACACGGTCCCCCGGCTTGCGCCGTGTTGCGCGGGGTGAGGAAAATGCCATTTGATTTTGTCATCATCTGAGGTAGATAAGCACCGTTTGGAGGCGACCTTTCGCGGCCGGGCTTTTTTCCGGACGCATCGACCAGTTTTTTTGGATTGAAAAAACGCATCGAATGAAGAGGCATCCTGCACTTTTCGGCTCCGCGCGTCCGCGCCCGTTGAAACTGCGACCAACGTGCGGAGTGTTTAGGGGGCGTCAGGGGAAGGATTTCTTTTTCATCTCGTTTTCTTGGAGCACCATATGATCATCCCTGTTATTCTGGCCGGCGGCTCCGGCACCAGGCTGTGGCCTCTCTCCCGCAAGCTGTATCCCAAACAGCTGCTGCCCCTGCTTGACGACAACACCCTGGTCCAAAACACCCTGCTGCGACTCCAGGGCATGGACGAAATCGCGGATCCGGTCATCATCTGCAACGAGGAGCATCGCTTCATCATCGCCGAGCAGATGCGGTCCATGGGTGTGACCCCGGCCGCCATCATCCTGGAACCCGTCGGCAGGAACACGGCCCCGGCCGTGGCTGTCGCGGCCCTGCGGGTTCTGGACACGGACCCCGAAGCCGTGCTCCTGGTCCTGCCCGCGGACCATCTCATCAGCGATCCTGATCATTTTCACCGCGCGGTGCGGCAGGCCGCCTCCTACGCCGGCAAGGACCATCTGGTCACCTTCGGCATCGTGCCGACGGCCCCTGAAACAGGCTACGGCTATATCCGGCAGGGCCAGGCCTTGGACGGCTCCGGCGCGGCCCGGGCCATCGAGCGGTTCGTGGAGAAGCCCGATCTTTCCACGGCCGAGACGTATGTCGCTTCGGGCCAGTATTTCTGGAATTCGGGCATGTTCGTCTTCCGGGCCAAGACCGTGCTCGCGGAACTGGAACGTTTCGCGCCGGCCATCGTGGAGGCGTGTCGCCGGGCTTTGGACCACGCCGGACAGGATCTGGATTTCCTGCGTCTGAACAAGGACGCCTTCGCCGCGTGTCCGGAAGACTCCGTTGACTACGCGGTCATGGAACAGACGGACAAGGGCGTGATGATACCGCTGTCCTGCGGCTGGAATGACTTGGGCTCGTGGGACGCCCTGTGGCAGGCCGGCGAGAAGGATGAGGACGGCAACGTGACCAAGGGCGACGTGGTGATCTGCGATGTGCGCAATTCCTACCTGCATGCCGAGACGCGCCTTCTGGCCGCCGTGGGGCTGGAAAACCACATCGTGGTCGAAACGTCCGACGCGGTTCTCATCTCGCCGCGCGACCGGGTGCAGGAAGTGAAGAAGATAGTGGACAAGCTCAAGGCCGAGAACCGCATCGAGGCCGTGTCCCACAAGAAGGTTTTCCGGCCCTGGGGGCATTACGAGTCCATCGGCGACGGGTCGCGCTATCAGGTCAAGCGTATCAGCGTGACGCCGGGGCAGGTCCTGTCGCTGCAAAAGCATTTTCACCGCGCCGAACACTGGGTGGTGGTTCAGGGCACGGCCCTGGTGACCCGGGATACCGAGGAGATCCTGCTGCGTGAGAACGAGTCCGTGTACCTGCCCCTGGGCGCGGTGCATCGCCTGGCCAATCCGGGCAAGATTCCCCTGGAGCTGATCGAAGTGCAGGTCGGCAGTTATCTGGGAGAGGATGACATCATCCGCTTCGAGGACGTCTACGGGCGTTGAGGGGCGATAAAGGGCCGATGGCTGCGTCGCTGCGATAAAAAACGGAGCCTCATGTAGACGGCTACACTTCGGCTCCGTTTTTTATCGCGCTCCTTGCCCTCGACCCTTTCTCGCCCCTCAACGGGGTGTGAGGTGGGTGAGGGAAGAAAGAATCCCCGGTTGCTGTTGGGCAAGTTCAGCAACGCCGAAATGGGCAAGTAAAAGGTGAGGGAAAAAAGAATCCCTGGTTGCGTTGGGCGAGTCCAGCAACGCCGAAATGGGCAAGACAAAAAGCTGAGGAAAAAAAATCCCCGGTTGCCGTAGGGCAGGCGGGGATTTTTTTGGTCCGGAGCACGGGTCAGGTTGTTTTGGGTTGAGGCGGTTTCTGGAGGCTGATGCGCCCTATCTGGCCGGCGCGCAGTTCGTTGAGCAGGATGCCGGCGGCCTTGTCCTGATCCACTTCGCCGCCTTTGATCAGACAGCCGCGTTTTTTGCCCAGTGCCTCCAGCAGTTCCAGTCCGCCGGCAGGCAGTTCGTTCAGCTTGTAGCGGGCCATGAGCAGGTCCGGGTATTCGCGCAGCAGATAGTCCCCGACCCGCGCGGCGACCTCGGCGTTGTCCATGGCCGTCTCGCGCACGGCACCGCTGCCGGCCAGCATGTATGAGGCCTCCGCGTTCACGATCTTGGGCCAGAGCACGCCGGGGGTGTCGTAGAGGGTCAGTTCGTCATTGACGTGCACCCGCTTCTGCTTGGTGGTTATGGCCGCCTGATTGGCCGCCCGGGCCACTTTTCGGCCGACCAGGGTGTTCATGAGCGTGGACTTGCCGACGTTGGGGATGCCGACGATGAGGCAGTTGACGGGCTGCATGAGGAAATTGCGGGCTTTGACCATGCCGGGCACGACGGCGAGGATGCGCTTCGCGTCCCCAGGGCTGGTGGCGCTTATTTCCATGGGCACGGTCCCGCAGGCCCGGAAAAAATCTTTCCAGGCTGCGGTGACGACCGGGTCGGCCAGATCGCTCTTGTTCAAGACCTTGAGGCAGGGGCGCGGACCGCGCAGTTCCCGCAGGAGGGGGTTTTCGCTGTATCCAGGCAGGCGCGCGTCCAGCACCTCGATGACCACGTCCACCTTGGTCATGACCAGGGCGATCTGTTTTCTGGCCCGGTGCATGTGTCCGGGAAACCATTGAATCGACATTTTAATTGTCCTCTGCGTGGGGAAGAAGCCCTTCTTGGCGAAGCAGGGCCTGCGGGTCCGGTCCCCGGCCCCGGAACATGCGGAAGATGTCCATGGGGTGACGACTGCCCCCCAGGGCCAAGATGGTATCCCGGAAGCGCAGGCCCTGGGCGCGCCTCGCATCCGGGTCGGCCAGGCCCGCGTCCTCGAAGGCGCCAAAGGCGTCGGCGCTCAGGACTTCGGCCCATTTGTAGCTGTAATACCCGGCCGCATAGCCTCCGGAAAAAATATGCGAAAAGGAGCACAAAAAGCGATCCTCGGGCAGAGGCGGCAGGGGCAGGATCTCACGGGCGATGCTCTGGGCGGTTTCCGTGGGGTCGATCTGACCGGGATCGGCCGTGTGCAGGGCCAGATCCGTCAGGGCGAAGGAGATCTGGCGCAGGGCGTTGGATCCGGCGCGGTAGGTGCGGGTTTGGAGGAGTTTTTCCAGCAGGTCCTGCGCCATCGGTTCGCCGGTCCGGTAATGCCGGGCCAGGCGGGCCAGGGTCTCGCGCTGGTAGCACCAGTTCTCCATGAACTGGCTGGGCAGTTCCACCGCGTCCCATTCGATATTGGAGATTCCGGCCACGAACCCGTGCGGCACGGTGGTCAGCATGTGCTGCAAGGCATGGCCGAACTCATGGAAAAGGGTGGTCACTTCCTGAAAGCTCATCAGTGACGGCGCGTCGTCCAGGGCCGGGCGCTGGTTGCAGTTCACATAGGCCACCGGCGTGCGCAGGCTCTGGCCCCGGGGCGCGCAGACCGTGCTGCGGCCGCAGAGTTCGTCCATCCAGGCGCCGCCGCGTTTTTCCTCGGGCCGGGCATAGGGGTCGAGATAAAAAGCCGCGATTTCGAGACCTTCCGCGTCAACGACACGGTAATACGTGACATCGGGATGCCAGGTAGACACGTCGTGGCTGACTTCAATGCGTACGCCGAACAGGTCGCGAATCAGGTCGAAAAGTCCCTGCAGGATGGCCGGGAGGGGGAAATAGGGGCGGATCAGATCCTCGCGCAGCCCGAAGCGCTCTTCCTTGAGCCGTTCGGTCCAGAACATGACGTCCCAGGGCTGGATGTCCTCGGACTGTCCCTTGGTGCGGGCCAGATCGACCAGGTCGATGAGATCGTTCAAGGCCGGATCCGTGGCGGCGTTCTGGATTGTGCGCAGCAGGGTTTCGATGCTCGAAACGTCGGAAGCCATTTTGCGCGCGAGGCTCATGGCCGCGAAGTTTTCGAAGCCAAGCAGCCCGGCCAGCTCCTTGCGCAGTTCCAGAATGCGGAGGATGAGCGGCAGATTGTCCCCGTCCCCGCTGGAGGCGCGGGTGATGTAGGCACGGTAGACCTCTTCGCGCAGGTCGCGTCGGGCGGCGTATTGCATGAAGGACAGGAACGAGGGCAGATCAAGGGTGATGGTCCACGGGCCGTGTTCGGTCGTGGCCTCGTCATGGCCACGCGTCCGGGCCATGGACGCGGCCAGGCCCAGGGAGTCCT
>CAXNFJ010000113.1:0-6401 GCA_964201165.1 Desulfomicrobium sp. | reverse complement strand
CCAGCATGAGGGCTGCGACAACTGGCTGCGTCAGGATTCGCCATGGGTGCTGCGGCGCGGTCAGTTCATGTTCCGGATCAATTTCTTCGGGCGCAGCGAGGCCTACGAGGACAGTGCCGGGCAGGAGCGTTTCCGCTGGGTGGATGCGGAGTCGGTCATGGCCATGGCCTGCGACATTATGGTTCCCGGCCACCAGAACGGCAACGTGACCAACATGCGCTTGTGGAAGGCCATCTCCACCCGGGATTTCGAACTGGAGCAGTTCAACCGGGGCGACTACATCGGCGCGGTCCAGTCCAAGGTCGAAAGCGAGAACATCTCCAAGGTTCTCTACCCCAACGACCAGAGCCCGCGCGGCAAGGAACTGCGCCTGCGGCAGCAGTACTTTTTCGTGGCCGCCACGTTCCAGGATATTCTGCGTCGCTTCCGCAAGAACAATTACTCCTCGTTCGACTGCTTTCCCGATCAGGTTTCGGTGCAACTCAACGACACCCATCCGGCCATCAGCATCGCGGAGTTGATGCGCATCCTAGTCGACGAGGAGGCTTTGGCCTGGGAGCGGGCCTGGACGATCTGTCAGAAAACCTTTTCCTACACCAACCACACCGTCCTGCCCGAGGCCCTTGAGACCTGGTCCGCGGAGCTCATCGGGCGCATGCTGCCCCGGCATCTGCAGATCATTTTCGAGATCAACCACCGCTTTCTGGAAGATGTCGGCACCCGCTATCCCGGCCGCACCGATCTGCTGCGCTCCCTGTCCCTGATCGCCGAAGGGGATGAGAAGCAGGTACGCATGGCCCATCTGGCCATTGTCGGCAGCCACAAGGTCAACGGCGTGGCCGAGCTGCATTCGCAAATTCTGCAGAACAGGCTGTTTCGGGATTTCCACGCCCTGTATCCCGGAAAGTTCATCAACGTGACCAACGGCATCACTCCCAGACGCTGGCTCCTGCAAGCCAACCCGTCCCTGTCCGAGCTGATCAGCTCGGTCATCGGCGTGGATTGGGTCCGTGATCTGGATCAGCTTTCCGGGCTGGCCAAGTACGCCACCGAGCCCGAGTTTCAGCAGCGCTGGCAGGAAGTGCGGCGACGCAACAAAAAGCTCCTGGCCCGGTACGTCCTGCGCAAGCTGGGGGTGGGCATCAACCCCGCCACGATTTTCGACATGCACGTCAAGCGCATGCACGAATACAAGCGCCAGCTCCTCAATGTCCTGCACGTCATCACCCTCTACAACCGGATCCGCACCGAGAGCGGGGACCATCATGTTCCGCGTACGGTGTTTTTTGCCGGCAAGGCCGCGCCGGGGTACGTGCAGGCCAAATTGATCATCAAGCTCATCAATTCCGTGGGCCAGGTCGTCAACGCCGATCCGCGGGTGGGCAGCGCCTTGCGGGTGGTCTTCCTGCCTAATTATTGCGTTTCGCAGGCGGAAAAGCTCATCCCGGCCGCGGACCTGTCCGAACAGATCTCCACGGCGGGCATGGAGGCCTCCGGCACCGGCAACATGAAGTTCGCCCTCAACGGGGCGCTGACCATCGGCACCCTGGACGGGGCGAACATTGAAATCCGGGATGTGGTGGGCGACGAGAACTTTTTCCTGTTCGGCCACACCGATGACGAAGTGGAGCGGATGCGCGCCGGAGGGTACGATCCCGTGCGCGTGTACGAAGAATCGCTGGAACTGAAAAAAGCCCTGGACATGATCGCGACCGGATATTTTTCGCCGGAGAGCCCGGGGCTTTTTCGACCCATCATCGATTCGCTGCTGGCCCATGGCGACAACTATCTGGTCCTGGCCGACTACGAGAGCTATGTCGCGACCCAGGCCCGGGTCGCGCGCACGTACGAGGACACCGCCCTGTGGACGCGGATGTCCATTCTCAATACCGCGAACATGGGGAAATTCTCCAGCGACAGGGCCATCATGGAGTATGCGCGCAACATCTGGAACGTGACGCCCCTGCCTTGACCCGATGCTTCAGGCGCCCTGGCCGACCTCCAGGATGGAGGCGGCCCAGGCGCCCGCCTCAAAATGCATCCGACGCATTTTTTTCGGCTCCAGGCTGAGATCCTGGAGCATTTTGTTCATTGTGTTCTCGTTGCGTTCCTCAAAGGCGGTCATCAGCGCCAGGAGCGGCATGTATTCGGTGGAGCCTGCGCCGCAGAGCGCCTTTTTCTGTGCGTCGGTCAGGGGCAGGAAGGCCAGGGCGTCGGTCATGGGAATGCCCAGGATGGCGTCCAGCAGGGAAAACATGCCGAGCAGGAACATCTCGTCGGGTTTGAAATTCCAGTAGTCGTAGCCCTTGACCACTTGCTCCAGAAACTTGCCCCGCCACAACGAAAGATGCAGCAGCTCCGTCTGCTCCTCGCCCTGGGTGATGTCCGCCAGCAACACGGCGCGCAGCCAGTTGCGGACATTGATCCATCCCAAAAGGGTGATGGCCTGGCGGATGGAGTCGATCTTGCGCATGAAGCCGAAGGTGGGGGAGTTGAGGTAGGTCAGCAGCCGGTAGCTCAGACTGACGTCGGCCTGGATGGTCTGGGCCAGAAGGTCCAGATCGGGCGTCTCTCCTTCGATGTTGCGGATGATCTGCAAACGCGAATTCTGATGCGAAGAGGGCTTCCGGCCGGGGATGATCTCCGCTGTCTTGAAAAATCGGCCCTGAAACAAGCCCACACCCAGACTCTGCAGCGCCGCGAGCTCTTCTCGGGTGGTCACGTTGCGGACCAGGCAGGTCTTGCCGGCGTTCAAAAGGCTGGCCAGCCCCAGGTCCGTGGACATGTCCGGGGAGGTCAGGCAAAGCATTTTGGCCAAATCCAAGGACTGGGCCACAGGCGTGATGTGCGGGTCCCAATCCAGGGCGATCATGTGCCCGTCAGCCGCCATCTGGCTCAGGGCGGGCAGCAGGGCAGGGTCTTTTTGGCATTCCGCGTTGACCAGGACAACGGATGATTGGGCCGGGAAGGCGTAGGGGATCTGCTTGTGCAGTTGATCCCAGGTGTAGGCCAGA
The DNA here is from genome assembly GCA_964201165.1 of Desulfomicrobium sp. GTDB lineage: Bacteria > Desulfobacterota > Desulfovibrionia > Desulfovibrionales > Desulfomicrobiaceae > Desulfomicrobium. Next base: position 3,387 of record CAXNFJ010000113.1, on the reverse strand, counting down.
AGCATTTTCTTGTTCCTGGCCAGGATGGAATTCAGGCCGATGTAGTCCCCGGCGATAATCGCCGCGCTGACATTGACCTGGTCCGGGCTCAGGGGGATATCGGACGTCAGGCTCGCTGTGGCTTGGATTTCATATCCCCACACACTTTTGGCGGCGGTGAAAATGGGATATCTGGACAGCAGGTGCAGGTTCGCGGTGCTTGGGGTTGGCATGTGTGCCTCCCTAGGGTTGGGGTGGTCGGTCAAGAGAGCGCTACCACACTTTTACACTTTTATGAAATTTTTTCTGAAGGCGTAAGCTTTCGTTGACATTAATGTTCATTGCCATGTTTCCTGAGCAATAAGGCGCATTCTGATTCATCGAACGCGCAGCCTGTCGGCAGCAGGGCTGATCATGGCGGCGAGGATCGATTTACTCCCATGATTTGCAAAATTGTCATTCTTTGCCCTGTAACCACGGAATTGTCAGGATTGCATATTTCAAAAATGTAATCTATTTATGCTCCGCAGTGCCTGTGTTCTTATATTTCAGTAAGTTATCTTTGTGGCATTTGAATTGCTAGTCATGTTGCGATCGTCAATATGAATCTACAACGTACAACGCATATATTAACTTGTCCTGGAGGATTACATGAACGGAATTTCGGCCCGTCGGGACGCCATCAAGGCCATCACCGACTATAAACCCACGCATGCCCCCTTGAATTTCAGCGAGACCTCACTCAAGGAAATGTTCGGCTGCAACGTGTTCAATGACAAAGTCATGCGTGAACGCCTGCCCAAGACCGTCTACAAATCTTTGAAAAAAACCATAGAGTTGGGTGAAAAGCTGGACGCGTCCGTGGCCGATGTCGTGGCCAATGCCATGAAGGATTGGGCCATTGAAAAAGGCGCCACCCATTTCACGCATGTTTTTTACCCCCTGACCGGCCTGACCGCGGAAAAGCATGATTCCTTCCTGACCCCCGACGGAAAGGGCGGTGCGGTCGCGGAGTTCAGCGGCAAGATGCTCATCCAGGGCGAGCCCGACGCTTCCAGTTTCCCCTCCGGCGGCCTGCGCGCCACCTTCGAAGCCCGTGGCTACACCGCCTGGGACGTGACCAGCCCGGCTTTCATCCTGGAAAATCCCAACGGAACGTTTTTGTGCATTCCCACGGCGTTCGTATCCTGGACCGGCGAGGCCCTGGACAAGAAGACCCCTCTCCTGCGTTCCATGCAGGCCCTGAACAAGCAGGCCAAGCGCGTGCTGAAGCTTTTCGGCGTCAAGACGAAGCTGCCTCTGGTCAGCTATGCCGGACCCGAGCAGGAATATTTTCTGATCGATCGTAATTTCGTCTTCGCCCGTCCGGACATGCTCATCGCCGGTCGCAGCCTGTTCGGCTCCAAGCCCGCCAAGGGCCAGGAGTTTGAGGACCAGTATTTCGGTGTCGTTCCGCGCCGCGTCATGTCTTTCATGATGGAAGTGGATCGTGAGCTCTTCAAGCTCGGCGTGCCGGTAAAGACCCGTCACAACGAAGTCGCTCCCAGCCAGTTCGAGATCGCGCCCATCTACGAGCAGGGCAACCTGGCCACGGACCACAACCAGCTGGTCATGACCGTGCTGCGCAGTGTGGCCAAACGCTATGGCATGGTTTGCCTGCTGCACGAGAAACCTTTTGCCGGCATCAACGGCTCCGGCAAGCACCTCAACTATTCCATCGGCAACGACGAGGTCGGCTGTCTGTTCGATCCCGGCGATACGCCGCACGACAACGCCCAGTTCCTGGTTTTCTGCGCCGCCGCCATCCGCGCCCTGCACAAATACGGTCCCCTGCTGCGCGCCACCGTGGCCAGCGCCTCCAATGACCATCGCCTGGGCGCCAACGAGGCTCCTCCGGCCATCATGTCCGTCTACCTGGGCGAGCAGCTGACCGATGTGTTCGAGCAGTTCAAGAAGGGCGAGGTTACGAGTTCCAAGCAGAAGGGCGTCATGAACATCGGCGTGGACACTCTGCCTCCGCTGCCCATGGATCCGGGCGACCGCAACCGCACCAGCCCCTTCGCCTTCACCGGCAACCGCTTTGAGTTCCGCGCCGTGGGTTCCTCCATGTCCATCGCCGGTTCCCAGGTTGCCCTGAACGCCATGATGACCGAATCCCTGGATTACATCGCGACCGAGCTGGAAAAGGCCACCGGCGGCGACGCGTCCAAGCTCAATGCCGCGGTACAGGGCGTTTTGCAGAAGATCATGGTTGAGCACGATGCGGTCATCTTCAACGGCGACGGCTATTCCGAGGAATGGCACAAGGAAGCGGAGAAACGCGGGTTGGCCAACCTGAAGTCCACTCCCGACGCGCTGCCCATGCTGTCCGCTCCCACGACCATCGAGCTCTTCACCACGTACGGCATCCTGACCGAGGCCGAGCTCCGCTCCCGCGAAGAGATCTATCTGGAGCAGTACTGCAAGACCATCGAGACCGAAGCCAATCTGATGCTGCGCATGTCCAAGACCGTCATCTTCCCGGCCGCGATCCGTTATCAGAACGAACTTGCGCAGGCCTGCGCCAACCTGAAGGCCATCGGCAAGGAATACGGCACCACGACCCTGGATCAGCTCACGGCGCATCTGCGCGGCATGCAGAAGGTGACCTATGAGCTCGAAGCCCTGCTCGACCACGAGAAGGGCGATTCGACCCTGGCCCACGCCACATTCTACTGCAAGACCATTCTGCCCGCCATGGGCGAGGTCAGAAAACACGCCGACTTGCTGGAAACGATCATCGCCGACGATCTGTGGACCCTGCCCAGCTACCAGGAGATGCTCTTTATCCGTTAACCCTTTTCCGCCGAACCGGCCTGTCGAAGCGCATCCTCCCCTCGCCAGGTTTTTGCCGACCACCGGCCGGTTCCGGATTTTTTTCAAGGCCGCCCCTCCAAGGGCGGCCTTTTTCTTTGACTGCGGCCTTTTTCGTGCGTTGACTCCGCGCGCCCCGGTGTCCTAGATATCTGGGGCATCATCTCCCCCGTTCAAGAGAGAATCACATGGAAATTGTCCGTCAGTGGCTGCATGCCGTTTGTTCCGACACGCAGCTGGTCATCCTCTTTCTGGTGCTGACTGTCAGCGGCGCCATTGTGCTTTCCGTGGGCAACCTTCTGGCGCCGGTCATCGCCAGCGTGGTCATCTCCTTTCTGCTGGAGGGGCTGGTGCGGGTTCTGGAAGGTTTCCGCCTGCCGCGCATGCTGGCCGTGGGGTTGGTTTTCGGGCTGTTCATGCTCTTTTTGGCCGTGCTGCTTTTGGCGCTGACTCCGCTTCTGGTGTCCCAGATCACGGACCTGATCGACAATATTCCCTGGATCATTTCCAAGACGCAAACCGCGCTGCGTCATCTGCCCAAAAAATATCCCATTC
>CAXNFJ010000112.1:0-6436 GCA_964201165.1 Desulfomicrobium sp. | reverse complement strand
GCCCCGCGACCCCAAGACGACGTGCCTGTCCAGCCGGCCACGCCGATTCAAGTGGCGAGCACCGCGCAGCCAATCGACCCGCCCAAGGCCGAATCAACGGCCGAACCCGTGACCCCTCCAAAAGAAGAAGACCTGTGGAAAGAACTGGAAGCGCTGAACGAGGATGACACGGAAGAAGCATACGCCGGCACGCATACACGAACGGAACCGGCCCTGCCACAGTGGGAGCGTGCAAACTCGGGCTATCCCCGTGCTTTTGGCCAGACTTTTCTGGACGTTCTTACCAATCCCAAGGGATTTTTTTCGGCCATGCCGGTCGGGTACGGACTGGTCAAACCCCTCCTTTTTTTCCTGATCATCATCCAGGCTGTGGCCCTGTCGCAGTCCATCTGGCAACTTCTGGGCATTGTTCCTTCAAGCATGTTGACGGAAAACCTGGGCCACTCTCTCCAGGCGGCCCTCGTTCTCATTCTCTATCCCCTTGAGGTCTGTGTCTTTTTATTTCTCGATACAGCCATAAACCATTTCTTCCTGAGGCTTTTCAAGGCGGACACCAAAGGTTTTGAAGGAACATTCCGGGCCGAGGCCTACAGCGCGGCGCCCATGCTGCTCATCATCATCCCCTATATTGGCCTGCCTTTGGCCATGATCGGGGTGACCGTGTACAAATTCCTTGGACTGCGCCATGTGCACGGAGCCTCGAACAAGCAGGTCCTGGCCGTCCTGATCCTGCCCATGCTGCTGGCCCTGGCCGTTGCGATCATCCTGACCCTTATCGCCGGAAGAGTTTGATGCGAGGCTTCAAAGCGCTCTGGCGCCTGGCTCTGGGCAAACGCCAAACTCGCCCCCTGATCAAGACCAGACAGGACAAGCTTCCGGTTCAATCCGAGCCCGCCGCCACGGATTTTCAGGACCCGAAGATAAAACTCCTGAGCGCTGAACCCCCGACCAGCACCCTGCAGTAGGCGTTATCCACCCCTTGACTTGACAATGGCAACCATTAGGACAAGCCTTCGGCTTTCCCGTTTTTCACGAACCCCCCGGGCCAGTTTCCACGGGCCGGTTCGCATCATCCAGACGAACCAACGCGTTCACATGAGGCAACTATGATCGGCATTTCGAAATTATACTGCGGCACGGTGGAACCTTCCGACGCCCTGCGCTACGGACGCAATTCCGCCCAACTCCCCTCCCACCTGCTGCAGTTCGCCAAGGACAAGAAGCCCGTTGTGGTCTGGAATATGACCCAGCGCTGCAACCTCAAATGCGTGCACTGCTACGCCCACGCCGTGGAGCCAAGCAATCACAAGGACCCGATCTCCACGGATCAGGCCAAGGCCATGATCGACGACCTGGCCAAATTCGGCGCGCCGGTCATCCTCTTCTCCGGCGGCGAACCCCTGGTGCGCGAGGATCTGGTGGACCTGGCCAAGTACGCCACCTCCACGGGCATGCGCGCGGTCATCTCCACCAACGGGACGCTGATCACCAAGGCCAAGGCCCGGGAACTTAAAGAGGTCGGCCTGTCCTACGTCGGCATCTCCCTGGACGGCGCCGAGACCGTGCACGACAAGTTCCGCGGCGTGACCGGCTCCTACAAGCTGGCGCTCAAAGGTGTGGAAAATTGTCAGGCCGAAGGGCTCAAGGTGGGCCTGCGCTTCACCATCAACAAGCGCAACGCCGCCGAAATTCCGCACCTCTTCGATCTGGTCGAATCCCTGGAAGTGCCGCGCATCTGTTTTTATCACCTAGTCTATTCCGGCCGCGGCTCCGAGCTGATCAAGGAAGACCTTGACCACGCCGAAACCCGCGCCGTGGTCGACCTGATCATGGACCGCACCCGCGCCCTGCACGACAAAGGCAAGCCCAAGGAAGTGCTGACCGTGGACAACCACGCCGACGGCCCCTACGTCTATTTCCGCATGCTCAAGGAAGACCCCAGGCGCGCGGCCGAAGTGATGGAACTCTTGAAGATGAACGAAGGCAATTCCACGGGACGCGGCATCGGCTGCATCTCCTGGGACGGCTCCGTGCACGCGGACCAGTTCATGCGCCACCACACCTTCGGCAATGTCTTGGAACGCCCGTTCTCCGAAATCTGGGTGGATGAGAAGATCGATCTCCTGCACAAACTCAAGGACAAACGCCCGCATGTGAAAGGCCGCTGCGCCACCTGCCGCTTCCTGAACATCTGCGGCGGAAACTTCCGCGCCCGGGCCGAAGCGTTTTATGACGACTTCTGGGCTCATGATCCGGCATGCTACCTGACCGACGAGGAAATCAGCGGCGAGAAGGTCTAGGAGGGGCATCATGAACACGTTTCATCGCGGCCGTCGGCTGCGCTCTTCCAAGGCCTTGCGGGACATGGTCCGCGAAACACGGCTTGGACCCGAGGATTTGATCCAACCGTATTTCGTGGTCGAATCGGACCCGGATTTCAGGAAGCCCATCGCCTCCATGCCCGGCCAGTTCCAGCTGGGCCTGAACCAGCTCGCACACGACGTCGGCGAGGCCGTGAACGCAGGCCTGAAAAGCCTCATCCTCTTCGGCATTCCAGTCCAGAAGGATCCGGCCGGTTCCCAGGCCTATGCCGAAAACGGCATCGTGCAGGAGGCCATCCGCCGCATCAAGGACCGCTGGCCTTCACTTATCGTGGTCGCGGACACCTGCCTGTGCGAGTACACCTCCCACGGACATTGCGGTCTGGTCTCGCCCGAAGGCGAGGTCCAAAACGACCCGACCCTCGAACTGCTGGCCCGCACGGCCCTGGCTCAGGCCAAGGCCGGCGCGGACATCATCGCCCCCTCGGACATGATGGATGGACGGGTGGCGGCGATCCGCTGCGCTCTCGATAGCGGAGGGTTCCTCAACACGCCGATCATGTCCTATGCGGTCAAATATTCCTCGGCCTTCTACGGCCCCTTCCGGGACGCGGCCGAAAGCGCGCCCAAGTTCGGGGACCGCAAGACCTATCAGATGGACCCGGCCAACTGGCGCGAAGGCCTGCGCGAAGCGGCCGCCGATGTCGAAGAAGGCGCGGACATCCTCATGGTCAAGCCAGGACTGCCCTATCTGGACATCATCCGCCTGGTCCGCGACAGTTTCGACCTGCCCGTGGCCGCCTATCAGGTCAGCGGGGAATACAGCCAGATCAAGGCCGCAGGGCAAAACGGCTGGATCGACGAAACCGCAGTGGCGCTCGAAAGCCTCATCGCCTTCAAACGCGCGGGCGCGGACCTGATCCTCTCCTACTTCACCCAAGACCTGCTCAAGGCGGGACACGTCTAATGCATAAACATCCTCATCACGCCGCAGGTCACCCCAATCTGGACGGACCTGCGGCCAGACATCCGGGCGGCCATCCCGGTGGACACCCTGGCGGACATCCGGGAGCCAAGCCCGCCGGGCACCCCGGCGGCATGATCACCACACTGGCCGACGGCACTCCGGCCTGCAAGCTCATCGCCTGGGAAGTGACCCGCTCCTGCAACCTGGCCTGCAAACACTGCCGGGCCGAGGCGCACCTGGAACCCTACGAAGGCGAACTGGACACAGCCGAGGCCAAGGCGCTGATCGACACCTTCCAGCAGGTCGGTAATCCGATCATCATCTTCACCGGCGGCGATCCCATGATGCGCGCCGATGTCTATGAGCTGATCCGCTATGCCACGGACAAGGGCCTGCGTTGCGTCATGTCGCCCAATGGCACCCTGATCACCCCGGAAACAGCCTTGCAGATGCGCAGCTCTGGAGTGCAGCGCTGCTCCATCTCCATCGACGGCCCCGACGCCCAAAGCCACGACGAGTTCCGTGGCGTGCAGGGCGCGTTTGACGCCTCCATGCGCGGCATCCAGTATTTGAAAGACGCAGGCATCGAGTTTCAGGTCAACACCACCGTGACCAGGGCGAACCTTGGTAGCTTCAAGAAAATATTCGATCTGTGCGAACGCATCGGCGCCGTGGCCTGGCACATCTTCCTGCTGGTGCCCACGGGCCGGGCTGCCCAGCTCGGGGCCGAGGTCATCACCGGGCAGGAATACGAGGACGTGCTCAACTGGTTCTACGACTTCCGCAAGACCACGAACATGCACTTAAAGGCCACCTGCGCCCCGCACTACTACCGCATCATGCGCCAGCGGGCCAAGGCCGAGGGAGTGCCGGTCACTCCGGAAAACTTCGGCCTCGACGCCATGACTCGCGGCTGTCTGGGAGGAACGGGCTTCTGTTTCATCTCCCACGTCGGACAGGTCCAGCCCTGCGGCTACCTGGAATTGGACTGCGGCAACATCCGTACCTCGCCGTTCCCGGAAATCTGGCGTTCTTCAAAGCAATTCAAGCAGTTTCGGACCCAGGAAGAATACGAAGGCAAATGCGGAATCTGCGAATACCACAAGGTCTGCGGCGGATGCCGGGCCAGAGCCCATTCCATGGATCACAACTACATGGGCGAGGAGCCGCTGTGCACCTACCAGCCCAAGCTCTTGGAACGGATGAAGTAAGAGATGTGGGGTTCCGCCCCGCGCCCCGCCAGGGGCTCGCCCCTGGACCCGCTTAAGGGATTGGGAAACAGGTGCAACGCCCTGCACCCGAAATGAGGAACGCATGGACGATTTCGACAAGAAGATATTGGACATCATCCAAACGGGATTCCCGCTGGACTCCCGCCCCTACGAGGAAATAGGCAGTCAGGTCGGCCTGACCGAGGCCGAAACTCTGGCTCGCGTGCGGGCGCTGACGGAAAAAGGCGTCATCCGCCGCATCGGGGCCAATTTTCAGTCCAAGAAGCTGGGCTGGCATTCCACCCTCTGCTCCGCCGCCGTGCCCGAGGACAAACTCGATGAATTCATCGCCGAGGTGAACAAGCTCCCCGGCGTGACCCACAATTACCTGCGCGCCCATCGCCAGAACATCTGGTTCACGTTCATCGGACCATCCTGGGATGAAGTGCAGGAGACCCTGGCCGGAATCACTCGCAAGACCGGCATTTCCATCCTCAATCTGCCCGCGAGCAAGCTGTACAAAATCCAGGTCGACTTCAAGATGGGCGACCGGGAGGAATGATGCGCGAATTCATCCTCTCTCCGTCGCTTTTGTCCTCGGATTTCGGCAATCTGCGCGCCGAACTGACCGCCCTGGAAGACGCGGGCCTCAAATGGGTGCACTGGGACGTCATGGACGGGGCCTTTGTGCCCAACATCACCTTTGGCCCCCCGATCATCAGCCGCTTGCGCACGACCTCGAAGCTCTTCTTTGACGTGCACCTGATGATCGAACGGCCCGAGCGCTACATCCGCGAGTTCGCCGATGCAGGCGCGGACCTGCTGTGCATCCACGCCGAGAGCACGCTCCATCTGGAACGGACGATCAGCGCCATTCGCGAGGCGGGCATGAAGACCGGACTGGCTCTCAACCCGGCAACGCCCCTGACCATCGTCGACTACCTGCTGCCCAGCCTGGACATGGTGCTGATCATGAGCGTCAATCCCGGCTTCGGCGGGCAATCCTTCATCCCTTTTTGCAAGGACAAGATCGCCACCCTGTCCGCCATGATCCGCGCCCGTGACCTCCAGACCCTCATCCAGGTCGATGGCGGCGTGACCCTAGACAACGCGAAAGAACTGTTCGACCTCGGGGCCGACGTACTCGTCTCCGGCTCCGCCTTTTTTGGGTTTCCGCCTTACGCCGAACGCCACGCAGCCTTTCAGTCCGCTGTCCTGAAAAAATAAGACTCGTCCTTCCAGCTTTCAGACAAAATCCTCGCCTCTTCGCGGGGATTTTTTTCGCCCTTGGGCCAGTCTGACTCAGGCAGGCGAATGCTTAAAAGCATGAGGCCGCCGAATCATTTCGGCGGCCTCATGCTTTCTTCAGAATACTCCGAGTTGTTGTGACGCTATTCTGTGAATTGCGACTTAACCATCTCAAAATATGTCATTTTTGACATATTCGCGGGCGCATTTATTCGAAACAAAAGGCGCGCCCCTTGCGTACACAACATTGGCCGCTGATCCATCCAGATACGGGCCTCGGTTCGCCTGCCAGCCATCGCTGGAAGTGCGATACAACCTGAAGTCCTTGCCCGGAAGCCTTCCGGCTCCCAGGCAAGGGGTTGGAAAGTTTAGACTTTGGCGCCCTGCAGTTCTTCTGTCGTATAGCCCCAGCCCACATTGTGCGGAGCCAGGAGTTCCTGCTGGAAGAAGCGGGGCAGCTGGTCGTCTTCGTCGGTGAAGCCGGCGCGTTTGTTGAAATCCAGTTCGTCCTTCAAACAATTCACGCCCAGACCCATCATTTCGTCCACGCTGTAATCCTTGCCCGTCAGCCCGGAGACCAGCTTGGCCATGCAGGGCACGCCCCGCGCGTCATCGAGGATGGCGAAGGCCACGAACAGGCACAGGCCCAGGGAATCCACGGCGGCCGTGGCGATCTGCAGATTTTTGGA
>CAXNFJ010000111.1:0-6540 GCA_964201165.1 Desulfomicrobium sp. | reverse complement strand
CTGCGCGACCTGAACCTGGGCGACGCGACCATCCTCGAAAGCCTGACCGGCCGGGAATGCGCCGATGTGAAGAAGACCCTGGTCACGGGGTCGGGCCGCTTCCAGTATTTCGCCACCTGCCGGCCCATCCGCGACGGGGGTGGACACATCATCGGAGCCGTGGAGATCGCCAAGGACATGCAGGAGATCCGGATGCTGGCCCGCAGCATCTCCGAACCGGCCCAGATCAGTTTTTCGGACATCGTCGGGCAAAACCAGGCCATCAACAATCTCATCGGCTATGCCCAGCTCATCGCCGCCACGGATTCCATCGTCTGCATCCGGGGCGCGTCAGGCACGGGCAAGGAGCTCTTCGCACGGGCCATGCACACGGCAAGCAAACGGCCCGGACCCTTTGTGCCCATCAACTGCGCGGCGTTACCCGAACAGCTCCTGGAGAGCGAACTCTTCGGCTACGTGGGAGGAGCCTTCACCGGCGGACTGAAAGACGGCAAGGCGGGACTTTTCGAGGTCGCGGGGGAAGGCACGGTCTTCCTGGACGAAATCGGCGACATGCCCCTTGCCTCCCAGGCCAAGATCCTGCGGGTCATGCAGGACCACTGCGTGCGCCGTATCGGCGGGTCCAGGGAAATTCCCATCCGGGCCCGGATCATCACCGCTACCAACCGCAACCTGGAAAAAATGGTCGAGGACGGCGGTTTTCGACAGGATCTCTATTACCGCATCAATGTCCTGCCCATCCATATCCCGCCCCTGCAGGAGAGGCCGGGTGACATCGCGCTGCTGGCCGAGCATTTCCTCTTTACGCTGGCCTCGCGCATGGGCCGCCCCGCCAAGTCCATCGCGGCCCAGGGTCTGGCCAAGCTGGACCGCCACCATTGGCCGGGCAACGTGCGCGAGCTCAAGAACGTGGTTGATCGAGCCGCCATCCTCTGCCCCGAAGAAATCATCGACGAGCGCTTCATCATTCTGGCCCACGAACTGGGCGATCGCATCCCGGGCCAGGCGCTGCCGCCCTCCAGGCCCGAACCTGGCCAGCCTCTCAGGAAACAAGTGGACCGGCTGGAAAAAGAGATCCTCGAAACCACGCTCAAACGTTCCAAGAGCGTGCGTCAGGCCGCCTTGTCCCTGGGTCTTTCGCACACCGCCATCCTGAACAAGATAAAGAAACACGGCCTGCGCGTGTCCCGGCCCCTGCGCATCGAATGAACGGGGTCCGTCAAGGCTTGCATCCGGACCGCATCCGGGCCATATCGCCCCCATGTCCACACGCGCCTTCCCCCTCCGTTTCCGCCGGCGGACCCTGCTGCACATGTACCGGACCGTGGCTGATTTCACCTATGATCTTGAAGTCTGGATCGGTGCCTCGGGCGCGTTGCGCTATGTCTCTCCGTCCTGCCTGCGCGTGACCGGATACCCGGCCGGGGACGCTCTGCGCGACCCGCGTTTTTTCCCCCGCATCATCGCCGCCGAGGATTTTCCGCTTTGGCGGCAGGCTATGGACGCAACCCGCCAGGAAGACATCGAATCCATGGATTTTCGCATCCGGCGCCGGGATGGCTCGGAGATCTGGCTAGCCCAAGAAACAACCCGGGTCTTTGACAAACGTGGACGGTTTCAAGGCTGGCGACTGTCCCTGCGGGACGTGACGGAGCGGGTCCGAACCCGCATATCCCTCGATCAGGCCAGGCGGCACCTGGAAGAGCGGGTGCGTGAGCGCACGACGGAGCTGGAACATTCGCGGGAACGCTACCGGGCCTTGTCCGGATATCTGCAGGACAGCATCGAGAAGGAACGAACCCGTATCTCGCGTGAAATCCACGACATCCTGGGCCAGGATCTGACTGCCCTGAACATGGGGCTGCACCGGCTGGAGCGCTCGCTACAGGAGCAGGCGGACGAGCGGCGGGCCCTGGTCGCGGAGCTGCGCTCCCTGGTCGCCGGGACCCTTGAGACCGTGCGCCGCATCTCGCGCGAGCTGCGGCCGCCCATGCTCGACGAACTGGGCTTCGCCGAGGCCGTGGCCTGGCAGGTGCGGACCTTCGCGCAAGCCTCGGGCCTCAAGGTGGAGCACCGGGTGGACAACGTGCCCGAACTGCTCCCGGAGCTGGCCACGGCTCTGTACCGGGTCATGCAGGAGGCCCTGACCAACGCGGCCCGGCACTCCGGAGGCACCCGCCTCAAGGTGCGCGTGCAGGGCGGGGCAGGCAGGCTTGTGCTGCGCGTGACGGACAATGGACGGGGGATAACGCAGGATCAGACCGAATCATCCCGGTCGCTGGGACTGCTGGGCATGCGCGAGCGGGTCCGCCTCGCCGGCGGAACCCTCGACATCAAGCGCCCGGCCAAGGGCGGAACCGAAATCATGGTCAGGGTGCCCCTGACCAGGGAGACAAAATGATGCGCCTTCTGATCGTGGACGACCACGCCGTGGTCCGGCGCGGGACTATGAACATCATCGCCGAACGCTTCCCTGGCTGTGTCTTCTCCGAAGCCGGGACCCTGCACGAGGCCCGGCTGGTCCTGGAGACGACCCCCTTTGATCTGGTCATGCTCGACATCTCCCTGCCCGACGGCAGCGGCCTCAATTTTCTGGAGTACGCGCAGCACGCACAACCCGGCTTGCCCGTCATCGTCCTCAGCATGCATCACGAGGCCGAATACGCCCAGCGCTGCCTGAGCCTCGGCGCTCGCGGCTACCTGAGCAAGAACTCCGCGCCCGAGGAGCTTGCGGAGGCCATGACTTCGGTCCTGGACGGCGGCATCTATGTCAGCCCGTCCTTGCTCGATTCAAGCGGGCCGACAGGAGCGTTCGCCAGCCTCTCCCGCCAGGAGCGGGACGTCGCGCGCAGGCTCGGCCAGGGCGAAACCATCACCGGGATCGCGCAGGCCCTGGGCGTCAGCGTGACCACGGCCAGCACCTACCGCACCCGTGCCATGCGCAAACTCGGCATCACCACCACCACCGGCCTGATCCGCTACCTGCTCGAACGCGGCCTGCCGGGCCTGTAATTCCTTTCGCCCCATTTCTTCATTTACGCGCCATATTTTTCCTTACGCGCCAGGACACGCCATGACACAAAACACCACTCCAGGCCCTGGAAAATATCGTGCGGACGGCGCAAGCATCGAACAGATCGCCAGGGCCGGGCGACCCGTTACCGCGCACGGACCGTCATCACCGAAGCGGTGGCGGCCGTGGTGCGTGCTGCCATGACCAAAACCCAGGCCATCGCCTTCATTCAGCTCCAGTCCGAAACCCTGGCCCCAAAGCAGGACCAGGGCCGCTTCGTCGAGGTGGTCGAGACTCAGCTCCTGACCCTGACCGAGGGCAACATCGCCCGCCACCGGCTACGCCCTTCCGAATATGAACGGTGGAAAAAAAGCTGGGACTGACCGGCCTCTGTCGGACGAATCCGACAAGGTTGCGCCCGCCTCGCCAGAAGCTATCCTGCCCGCAAACAGGATGGACATCATGGAACAGATCGGCATCTTCCTGCTGTTGGCGGGGAGCGCGGGGCTTGCCCTGTCGGTGGTGATGATCGGAAGGCGCAAGCCTCCCCGCACGCTACCACCCAATTTCGACTTCACGTATCACAAACGCTTCGAGAACAACCGATGAGCATGAGCAAGGACGATCTGGAGCTGCGCGCCTTCGACCCGCCATGGCTGGGCATGCCGGGAAGGCCCAGCCACGCCGGACGTTGGGAGGAGGACGCGCGTTTCGTGGAGATTTTCGTCACGGTCGAGGAAGGCATGATCAAAGACGCGGGCTTTCTGACGAGCATCCCCGAAGAGGGACTCGTCTGCGCTTCACTGTACTGCGAGGAGTTGCTGGGCAGGACCCTGGAAGAGGCCCGGAATATTCAGGACAAGGCTATTCTGGATCGTTTTCCGGATGCCATGCGCAAGGACGCGGCCCTTGGAAAGTTGGCCGAAATTTGCGTGCAGGCCGGACAAAAGGCAATCAGCGCCGCGAAAAATTCCGACTGATTCCACCTATACCCTACGACGCCCGCGCCCAAGCTGTCCCACGCCACAAAAGTCATTCCGGCTCAAACGTGGCGCGCCTCGGCGTGCCCGATGCCCAGACGGCGAAGGATCTTCTGCAACGAAACCCTTTCCAGACCGGAAATCCTGGCTGTCTCGGAAATATTTCCACCAGTGCTCGGGCCGGATGCATCCGTAAATGCGTCCGGCCCGTTTTTTTTCTTGCGTTGCGCTTCTGGACTACTTCGCGATGTCGAGCTCCCGCTTCATGGTATAGACATAACGCACCAGCTGATACTCAAAAGGGCTTCCCGTCTCGTAATAGCGGAACTTGATCTGATGGCGGGCATCCACGGCCTTGAGCGTGTAGACGGCCGTCGTCGCCGTCCCTCGGGCGGCCCAGCCCATACCGTCGAAAAGCATGGACGAGGGGTTGAGGGTCAAGACCGCGTCAACGGCAAACCCCCCGGCATCGCGCACGCCCGAGGGGCCGAGCACCGGAAGCACGAGATACGGCCCGCCGGGCACGCCCCAGACCCCCAGGGTCTGGCCGAAATCCTCATCCTCCTGCGAAATGCCGCCGCTGCCGAGCACGTCGATGATGCCGCCCAGACCAATGGTCGTGTTGAAGACAAAACGACCCAGGGAGACCGAGGCCTTTTTGGCCTTGCCCTGCAGAACGGAGTTCACGAAGATCGGAATTTCCTTGAAGTTATTAAAAACATTGGAAACCCCCTGCTGCACACTGTCCGGCAGAACCATCTCGTAGAAATCGACCACCGGCAGATACACATAACGGTCCAGCTGGGCGTTGAAGTGGTACATGTGGCGGTTGAAGCCTTCCCATGGGTCCTCGACCAGAAAGGGCCGCTCCACCGCCGGGTCCTCGGCCAGGCCCCGGTGCACCGGCGCCTGGAATGGTCCGGGCAGATGTTCCGCGGTCGTGGCGCAGCCTCCAAGACAAAGAAGGAGAAGCAGGAGAAGAATGGGCATGGAGTCTCTCATTTTCGGAAGAAGTCGAGCATGGCCGTGACATTGTCCCGGTAACGCAGGTTGCCGCAGTGTCCTCCGACCGGATACAGGGTCAACCTGGAGCCGAACGTCCCGGCCAGGAAGGCGAAATTCCCCTCCGTCAGGATCGGATCATCGGCATTGGTCATCACCGCCACGTGTTCGGCATCGCGCAAAAAGGGGGCAATAGCTTCGAGGCTGCTGGCCGCTACGGCTTTTTCCGCCGTGAGGGAGGGGTCCTTGAACTTCAGAAACGGCAGCAAATACTCGTCGACGTACTCCTCGAAGGTCACGCCCACAGCCGCATCCAGATATGGGGAAAGGGATTCGTCTTTTTCAATCCGATGCCCGCGCGGCACGATGTACCCGGCGCCGGTGCACGTGTCGCTGGTAAAGACCATGGAGGCGAGGGACAATCGAAAAGCCACTCCGATGAGAATCTTGAGCTCCGTCTCCGAAAAGGAGCGGTGGTCGAGCAGGGCGAAAAGAAAATCATCATTGAAATTGACCGCGTCGCTGTCGCGGTAGGCGTCCGAGAGTTCACGCACCAACGCGGCAACCTTGTGGGCGGCCTCGGCCCGGTCGGCCACGTTGTCGGACAGCAGGTGATCAAGCCGTGTGGCCGAAGTCAACAGGTTCACGGCCGGGTTCAAAAGCAGCACCTTACGAAAGTCGAAGCGTTTTTCGCGCGAATCCAATTCCGACAAAAAAGCGGATTGCGTTCCACCGAGACTGTAGCCCGTCAACGAAAAGGAAGAAATCCGTTCCCGGCCAATCTCATTGGCGATGGCGTCCATGCTCTGATACAGGTCGGCCACATCCTGCGGGATGTAACCCGGCACCTGGGTCGTGGACGCGCTGACCACGAAATTGGGGTAGGTCGGTGAAGACATGCAGACCACATGATACCCAGCGCGGAAAAAAACTTTTTGCAAAAAAACGCAGTTTGCCGCTTCGTACGAAGAACCTGTTCCGGCGATGATGAAAAGCAGGGGCGCCCCGTCGCGCTGGAGAGCCACCGAATACTGCAACGTGTCGTTATACCAGAGGATTTCTGGCACTGGTCGGTCATTCAGCAGGACTTCCCGGTTGCGGATCGCCCCAAAATCCTTGAGGGGATTCAGGTCGGCGATTCCGGCCGGACGAATGGAACTGACCGGGAATTGATCCTTGGGCAGAGTGCCCAGGACCGTGGCCGTGTAGGGGTCCTTGAAGGGATAGTCATAGGCATGGGCGGACGCGAATCCGGCCAGCATGAGCAAACACAAAATTAAGGCGCGATGCATGCGCTGTCCTCCAAGAGAAAATATACTGGTCCACTAGCCAGTTGGTGGAGACAGTGCAAGCTTCAACAACGAAAGGCGCCCGCAGGCGCCTTCGTGAACCGCCGGATGCAAACATTCAGCGCTCGTCGAAATACAGCTTGTGCTTGATGTTGACCCCCTGGGCGATAAAAACCACGGACTCGGCGATGTTCGTGGCCAGATCGCCGATGCGCTCGATGCGGCGGATGAGGATGATGGTGTGCACGGAACGCTC
>CAXNFJ010000110.1:0-6551 GCA_964201165.1 Desulfomicrobium sp. | reverse complement strand
CTGGCGCATGACTCCGCTGCAGGCCAACACGCGCATTGAAACGGAGATGATCCCCTACTTCCCCTTGGGCAACTTCAAAGACGTGCTGGCAAAGGAGGAGAAATGAGCATTTACCAGGATGCGATCATCGCCGGATTCGGCGGCCAGGGCGTCATGCTCATCGGCAACCTCTTGGCTTACGCGGGCATGAATGCGGGCCTCAACGTGACCTACATCCCGGTCTACGGACCTGAAATGCGCGGGGGCACGGCCAACTGCACGGTCGTGGTCTCCGACGATGTCATCGGGTCGCCCATCATCCGTTCCCCCGTGAGCCTGATTATCATGAACGGCCCTTCGCTGGACAAATTCCAGCCGCAGCTGCAGGACGGCGGAATCCTGATCCTCAATTCCTCACTCATTGATCCGGTCAAGACCGACAAGGATCGGGTCAAGGTCTACGCCGTGCCGGTCAACGAGATCGCCGACGGTCTGGGCAACACGCGCATGGCCAACATGGTCGCCCTCGGAGCCTACGTGCAGGCCACGGGCGTCATGCCGATCAAGCAGGTGCAGGACAGTCTGGGTTCGGTCATCTCCGAACACTACAGTCACATGATCCCCAAAAACGCGGCCGCCATCCAGGCCGGCGCGGACTACGTCATCGCCCAGGGCCAGTACGTGTAGCTATTCACCGGGGCCCTCGCGGGCCCCGATTTTCTCCTCGCGGCCACTTTTTTCACCTGAACCGGCGAGGTACGACCATGCTTCTTCTTGGCATCATCGGCCACCCCCTCTCGCACACCCTGAGCCCGGTCCTGCACAACTGGGGCTTTCGGGAACTGGGCATACAGGCCTCCTACCACGTCTGGGACACCCCTCCGGAAAAACTCACGGCCTTCATGGCCGCCCTGCGCACCCTCCCCATCCACGGCGTGAGCGTGACCATCCCGCACAAAGAGACAGTCATGCCCCTGGTCGACAAACTGACGCAGAACGCCCGTGACATCGGAGCGGTCAATACCCTGTACTGGCAGGATGGGGCACTGTGGGGGGACAACACGGATGTGACCGGCTTCATGGCCCCGCTGATGGAACGCGGTACGCCGCAAGGCACGGTCCTGGTCCTCGGCGCGGGAGGAGCGGCCCGCGCGGCGGTCTGCGGCCTGCACCGCGCCGGATGGAAGGTGCTCTTGTCCTCGCGCACGGAAAACAGGGCCGACCGCCTGGCCCATTCCTTTCAAGCGGAGCATGTGCCCTGGGCCGACCGGCACTCTGTCCACCCGGACCTCCTGGTCAACACCACACCGCTGGGCATGTCCGGCCCCTTCCAGGCCCTCTCGCCGTGGAAGGAATCCCTGCGGGGCGTCTCCCTGGTCTACGATCTGGTGTACAATCCCAAGGAAACACTGCTCCTGACCCAGGCCATGCGCGAAGGCGTGGATGTCATCCACGGCTTGCCCATGTTCGTGAACCAGGGGCTGGCCCAGTTCGAGCGCTGGACCGGACACCGCTTTCCCTTGGCCCAGGCCATTGCCTTACTGGAAGAGACTCTCGCGGCCCGGGGCAAGCCATGAGCCGCTGCCCGTGGGTTGACCTGTCCAAGCCGGATTATGTCCGCTACCATGATGAGGAATGGGGAGTTCCGGTCCGCGACGACCGTGTTCTCTTTGAGTTCCTGCTGCTGGAGTCCGCCCAGGCAGGGCTTTCGTGGTACACAGTGCTGCGCAAGCGCGAAGGGTACCGGGCCGCCTATGCCGGGTTCGAGCCGCAGGTCGTGGCCGGGTTTACGCCGGCGGACGTGGAGCGGCTCCTGCTTGATCCCGGCATCATTCGCCATCGCCGCAAAATCGAATCCAGCATCGTGAGCGCCCGCGCCTTTTTGGACATCCAAGCGCAGTTTGGCAGCTTTGCCTCGTACTTGTGGCGCTTCGTGGACGATCGCCCCATCATTCATTCCTTCGCATCCCTGTCCGACTACCCCTCGACCACCGCCCAATCCGACGCCCTGGCCAAGGATCTCAAACATCGCGGCTTCGCCTTCCTTGGCTCGACCACATGCTACGCGTTCATGCAGGCCGTGGGGATGGTCAATGACCACAGCCTGGACTGTTTTCGCAGGAATGAAATGCTGCAAATCTCCTGATTGACGCCTTCCGGCTCCGAAATGCCGCTCCCGACTCACGCAAGAATGCCAAAAATCAAGTTTATCCTGGCATTTCAGTCCTGAAATTGATAGTTATCTCAATCGGTCGACATCATTCGACACGCCCTTCAATGAGCCCATGGGGGACACGATGAGTTTCACCTCGCTACGAAAATTCGTCGCTCCGGAAACCATTTTCGGAGTTGGCGCCGTGGACCTGGCCGGTCAGTACGCAAGCAAATTCGGCATCACGAGGCCCCTGGTCGTCACCGATGCGGGCGTGCTGGCCGCAGGCTGGAGCGATCGAGTCATGACGAGTCTGGCGGCCTTCGACATCACGGGAGTACTCTTTTCGTCGATCACGCCCAATCCCAAGGCCGCGGAGGTCATGGCCGGCGTCGAAGCCTATGAGGCAAACGAATGCGATGGCATCGTGGCCGTGGGTGGAGGCAGCCCCATGGACTGCGCCAAGGGCATCGGCATCGTGGTTTCCAACGGCGGGCATATCCTCGACTACGAAGGCGTGGACAAGATCATCGTGCCCATGCCGCCGCTCATCTGCATCCCGACCACAGCCGGCACGTCGGCCGACGTGTCCCAATTCGCCATCATCAACGACACCAATCGCAGAACCAAGGTCGCCATCATCAGCAAAACCATCATCCCGGATGTGGCCCTGATCGACCCCCAGACGCTGATGACGAACACCCCGCACCTCATCGCCTGCACGGGAATGGACGCCATGGCCCATGCCATCGAGGCCTTCGTCTCCAGCGCCCACTCCCCCATGACCGACCTGCACGCCCTGGAAGCCATCCGCCTTGTGCACGGCAACCTCTTGGCTTCGCTCCAGCATCCCGAGGACATGGAACTCAAAGCCAAAACCATGCTCGGCAGCATGCAGGCCGGCCTGGCCTTTTCCAACGCCAGCCTGGGCGCGGTCCATGCCATGGCTCACAGCCTGGGCGGCTACAAGGATCTGCCTCACGGGGAATGCAATGCCCTGCTCCTGCCCCATGTGGTTGATTACAATTTCTCCGCCGCTCCGCAGCGGTTCCAGATCATTGCCGAAGCCATGGGCCTTGATTCCCGGGGCATGAGTTCCTCAGAAGTTCGAGCATGGCTTCTCCACTCCATGATCGAACTGCGCACCGCTCTCGGCATCAAGGACACGTTGCTCGGCAAGGGCATCCAGGCCAGCGACATTCCCGTGCTCTCGGACAAGGCCGTGCTCGACCCTTGTTTGGTCACCAATCCCAAGACCGCAAACAAACGCGATATCCAAGTCATCTATGAAGAAGCGACCTGAGGATCCGTCGCCCGAGGCAACCTCGCTCCGCGACAAGATCGTGGGGCTGAGCGAGTCTTCAGGGCGAAAAAGCTACTATCCCCTCTTGCAGCAAAAAATTAGGGAATTGCAGGGGGAAATCGCGGAACGGCACCGGGCGGAGAACACGCTCCGCGAAACGTTGCAGCGCATCGCCCGGCAGCAGACAGTCATCGCCGAGATCTCGACACATCCGGCCGTGTTCCATGGCCGGCTCAAGGAAGCAGCGCCCATGATGTCGGAGCAAATGACCCATGCCCTGGAAGTGAGTCGCGCCAGTGTATGGATTATGCAGGACAACAGTCTGTGCTGCATGGACAAATTCGATATCCTGACCGGCACCCATTCTTCCAGTCACTGCCTGGAATGCGCCAGGTTCCCGCGCTATTTCGACGCAATCAAAAAAGAAATCATCGACGCGAGCGACGCTCGTCAGGACCCTCGCACCAAAGAGTTTGCCGCGAACTACCTTGAACCCGGCGACATCGCATCCATGCTTGATGTTCCGGTCCTCATCGACGGGAAACTCACCGCGGTCATCTGTTTCGAACACACTGGCACCATTCGGATCTGGCAACCCGACGAGATCACCTTCGCCGGCCGTATCGCGGATCAGGTAGCGCTCATTCTGGCCAGCCTGCGCCGCCGCCTCGCCGAGGAGCAACTCCAGGAAGCGCACGCCAACCTGACTCGAAACCTGCGGTTCACCGAAGTGCTGCTCGACGCCATCCCCGTTCCCATTTTCTACAAGGATTCAAAAGGATTCTTTCTTGGTTGCAACCGGACGCTCACGGAAGTCATGGGAATCGACTCCGAGGAAATCCGCGGAAAAACCGCCCATGATTTTTGGCCCGATTTTGCCGCTGCCTATGAAGAGATGGATCAGGCCCTGCTGCGGGACGCGGGCACATGCACCTACGAATCCAAAGTTCGGAACAAGGAGGGGGAACTGCGCGAAGTCATCTTCGCCAAGCAGATTTTTTTTGATGAACTCAAGCACACGGAGGGCATCATCGGATCATTTGTGGACATCACGGAGCGCAACCGCGCGGCCAAGGAGACCCAACGCCTGCGGACCCTGTTGTCCAACATCATCAATTCCATGCCTTCCATACTGATCGGAGTGGATGCCGAAGGTCGCATCGCGCAGTGGAATCAACAGGCGGCACGGGTGACCGGGGTGAGCGAGGACAAGGCCCAAGGACGATTCCTGGACCACGTCGTGCCCTGGCTCGGCGGTGAAATGGCCAAAGTCCGCCAGTCGATCGCGTGCAAGACACCATTTTTTGACGGGAAGCTACGCAGGATCGAAGCAGGGGAAACCCTGTTCGAAGACGTGACCATTTATCCGCTGATCACCAATGGCGTGGAAGGGGCGGTCATCCGCATTGACGACGTGACGGACAAGGTCCGGATCGAAGAGGTGCTGGTCCAGTCTGAAAAAATGCTCTCCGTCGGAGGGCTGGCCGCAGGCATGGCCCATGAGATCAACAATCCCCTGGCCTCCATCATGGGCAATGCCCAGGTCATGGAAACCCGCCTGCTTCAAGCTCTGCCGCACAACATCACAGCGGCGCGGGAAGCGGGCATCTCGCTGGAAGCCTTGCACAGTTATCTGGAAATAAGGGGCATCCCGAAGATGCTGCGCTCCATTCGCAGTTCCGGAGCGCAGGCCGCACAGATCGTCAGCAACATGCTCAGTTTCAGTCGCAAGAGCGACTCGGTGCTGATCCCCGAAGACATCACGTGCCTGCTCGACAAAGCCTTGGAGTTGGCGAGTACGGATTATGACCTGAAAAAAAATTATGATTTCAAAAAAATTCTCATCATCCGGGAATACGAGAACAGTCTGCCCAAAATTCTCGGCTCATCGAGCAAGCTGCAGCAGGTCTTCTTGAATCTGCTCAGAAACGGCGCAGAGGCCATGGGAGAAAAAAAATATTCCATGGGCCAAGGGCCAAGATTTGTCTTGCGGGTACGGCCCAACAGCCCGTGGGTGCGCGTGGAAATGGAAGACAATGGGCCGGGCCTGGAGGAATCCGTCCGCAAACGGATTTTCGAACCCTTCTTCACCACCAAATCCGTGGGCAAGGGCACCGGCCTCGGGCTATCAGTATCCTACTTCATCATCACCGAAGACCACGGGGGAATGATGAGCGTGCAGACCGCCCTTGGCGAATGGACCAAATTCATCATCGACCTGCCGATCGCCTTGCCGCCCAAATAAAAAGGCAGGCTGGGCGCCTGCCGTAAAAAGTCTCAACCCCGCGCAACGTAACGCTCAGCGCGAGTAGACCTTGAGCTGATCTCCCGGACGAATCTGCATATTTTCCGCCAGCTTGTTCCAAGTACGCAACTCCACCGGGGTCACCCCGAATCGTTTGGCAATGTCCCACAGGCTGTCCCCGGGCCGGACCTGATAGCTGATCAACTCTTTGCGCGTGGTATCTGCATGCGCCTTGGCCGCCTTGGTTTCGGCAGTCCCGGCGTCGGGCACGAAAAGTTTCTGACCGACCTTAAGGGGCGAGGAACTCTTCAGGCCATTGCTTTGCAGCAGGGTGGACGGATCGGTTTTGAACTGTTTGGCGATGGACCAGACCGTATCGCCCTGGCGGACCACGTAATTGCCTCTTTTAGCGGCCCATTTACGTGTATCGGCAACTCCCGTCCTCGTATCGACGGATTGTCCCCCAGGGATTCGCAACGCCTGCCCCACATGCAACTTTTTCTCGGCATTGGCCTGTTGCAACGAATCGACAGAAACCTTGTGCTTCTTGGCGACACTCCACCACGTATCCCCGGTCTTGACCTTATAGGATGCGTACTCCGTCCGTCTGGCGACCACCGGGCGTTTCAGATATTCCTCGGCCTTGGCAAGGAGATGACCGGGCACGGCCACTTGCACGGTGCGCGAAGGCGGAGCTTCCTGCTTGCGAAAAACGGGGTTGAGTTCCCGGAACGACTTCCAATCCATACCCATGTTCTTGGCCAGACCCAACAAATCGGTTCCCGGTTTGGCCTGCAGGTGAATGGGGGAAGCGGGACGCTTTTCCAGATCCAGCGGCTCAAAACCCAGTTTTTCCAAATTTCGGGCAATTT
>CAXNFJ010000109.1:0-6563 GCA_964201165.1 Desulfomicrobium sp. | reverse complement strand
CCCTGGCCGCCGAATCCGGCGATGATCGCATCCTGGTAAATGCTCATTTCTCCTCCTTTGCCAGCACGTCTTTGAAGTTGCCCAAGGGGAAGTAGGGGATCATCTCCGTTTCAATGCGCGTGTTGGCCTGCAGCGGAGTCATGCGCCAGTTGGTGGGGCAGGTGGCCAGGATCTCCACAAAGGAGAAGCCGACTTCCTTCGTCTGATATTCAAAAGCCTTGGTCACGGCCTTCTGCGCTTTTTTGAGGTTCTTGATGTTGTTCACCGCGACCCGTTCGGCAAAGGCCACGCCACCCAGGGAGGCGATGATCTCGGTCATGCGGATGGGCATGCCCTCGTTTTCGCGGCACCGGCCAGCGGGGCAGGTGGTGGTCTTCTGGCCGACCAGGGTGGTGGGGGCCATCTGTCCACCGGTCATGCCGTAGACCGTGTTGTTGACGAAGATCGTGGTGATGTTCTCGCCACGGTTGGCGCAGTGCATGATTTCGGCCATGCCGATGGAGGCTAGGTCGCCGTCTCCCTGATAGGTGAAGACGATCTTGTCCGGCCGGGCGCGCTTCACGCCGGTGGCCACCGCCGGAGCACGGCCGTGGGGCGATTCGATGGCGTCCAGGGAAAGGTAGTTGTAAATGAAGACCGAGCAACCGATGGAGCCAACGAGGATGGTATTGTCCACCAGGCCCAGTTTCGTGATGGCCTCGGCCACCAGACGGTGGGCTGTGCCGTGGTGGCAGCCCGGACAGTAATGCGAGGCCCGGTCTGTCAGCACCTCGGGGTAGTTGGTGACGCGAATTTCCTGGGTCATGGTCATCCCTCCAGCGCCTTGAGAATGGGTTCTTCAAAATCATCCGGAGTGGGCAGGTTGCCGGGCAGCTGGCAATGAAATGCCGAATCCGCCACGGTCCGGATAGAGAGGCGCACGTCTTCGACCATCTGCCCCATGTTGTGCTCGATGGTCAGGAATCGCTTGCCCTCCTTGGCCAAGTCCAGCAGCACTTTCGATGGGAACGGAAAGAGAGTGATGGGCCGCACCAGCCCGACCTTGTGGCCTTGGGCGCGCAGCTTGCGGACCGTGCTCTTGGCGATGCGGCCGATGGAGCCGAAGGCCACGACGATGAGCTCCGCGTCCTCGGTCAGGAACAATTCCTGATCCACTTCGGCCTGCATGGCCTCGTACTTGGCCTGAAGTTTCAGGTTTTGGCCCGCCAGGGCGCCGTCATCGAGGAAGAGGGACTTGAGGAGGCGCGGAGCGCGGTCCTTGGCGCCCTGCAAGCCCCAGTCCTGCCCTTCGTTCGGGTCAAGATTCTCGGGAACCCACGGTACCACGGGCTCCTTCATCTGGCCGATGATGGCGTCGGCCAGGACCAGGACCGGATTGCGGTACTTGAAGGCCAAGTCGAAGGCCTTGATGGTCAGGTCGTAGGCTTCCTGCACCGTGCCGGGGGCGAGCACCAGCAGCTTGTAGTCGCCGTGGCCGCCGCCTTTGACGGATTGGAAATAGTCGCCTTGGGATGGCCCGATGTCGCCCAGGCCGGGACCGCCGCGGCTGACGTTGACCAGCACGCCCGGGATCTCGCTGCCGGCCATGTAGGAGATGGCTTCCTGCTTGAGGGACATGCCGGGGCTCGACGAGGAGGTCATGGCCCGGATGCCGCACGCCGCCGCTCCAAGAAGCATGTTGGCCGCGGCCACTTCGCTCTCGGCCTGCACGAACTGCCCGCCCGCCTCGACCATGGCCGAGGACATGAATTCGGGGATGTCGTTCTGGGGGGTGATGGGGTAGCCGAAAAAGCATTTCACCCCGGCGGCCAGGGCTCCGCGGGAGATGGCTTCATTGCCTTTGATGAAGATGCGTTTGGACGTGCTCATGCGGCATCTCCTTTGTCTGACTTCGTCGTGTAGACGTTGATGGCATAATCCGGGCATATCAGGGCGCAAAAGGCGCAGCCCTTGCATTCGGACATCATGTCGGGCGTGACCTCTGTCACCTTGTACCCTTTCTGATTGAACCGACTTGATTGCTGGATAATGCCGGTCGGGCAGACTTCGGTGCAGAGCAGGCAGCCCTTGCAGCGGTCTTCCCGGAACTCGACTCTACTTGGCATGGAATACCTCCACGAGGGGGATGACGTTGATAAAAAGGACTTCGGACGGGCTCGGTCAGCGGATGAGCATGGCATCGCCATAGGAAAAAAAACGGAAGCCATGTCGCACCGCATGATTGTAGGCATCGATAATCTGGCGCCTGCCCGCGAGTGTGCAGACCATAATGATAAGGGATGAGCGGGGCAAGTGGAAGTTGGTGATGAGCTGGTCCACAACCTTGAAACGGTATCCGGGATGGATGAATATGCTTGTCCAACCCTGAAATGCTCCGATCCCTCCCAGCGCGCTGGCCATGCTCTCCAGTGTTCTGGACGTGGTCGTGCCGACCGCGACCACGGGCCGCCCCTCGGCCTTGGCCTGGGCAATGGCCTGGGCGGTCTTTGCGGATACTTCCGCATATTCGGCGTGCATGGTGTGCTCGCGGATATCGTCGCAGCGCACCGGACTGAAGGTCCCGTAGCCCACGTAGAGGGTGACTTCGGCAAGCGTGATGCCCCTCGTTGCCAGGGAGGCCATGATCTCCGGGGTGAAGTGCAGGCCGGCCGTGGGCGCGGCCACGGAACCGAGCTTGTCCTCCCGTGAATAGACGGTCTGGTAGCGGGTGCGGTCCTCTTTTTTATCTTCGCGGTGGATGTAGGGCGGGAGCGGAATATGGCCCTGGCTCAGGAAGTGTTCGGCCAGTTCGCCTATCCAATGCAGGCGGACCTTGGCCCTGCCGAACTCGCCCTTCTCCAGGACGTGCAGCTCGATGCCCGGAAAATGGAGCACCTCTCCCGCTCTGGGCCCCTTGGAAGCCTTGAGCAGGCCTTCGGCCAGAGCCGTTTGCGTCCCGCCCACGCCGGGCTCGGCCTCGATCAGGGCCAGGGGCGTGAGCAGCAGAAATTCCACCCGTCCGCCGGACTCCTTGCGCCCGATCAGACGGGCCGGCAGAACCTTGGTGTTGTTGACCACCAGGAGCGCGTCTTCGGGGAGCAGCTGCGCGATCTCGGAGAACATGGCATTGCGCAGTTCGCCGCTGGTCCGGTCCAGAACCAGCAGCCGGGAGGCGCCGCGTTCTTCCGCCGGATCTTGGGCGATCTGGGATTCGGGCAGGTCGAAGTCATAGGATTGCAGATTGAATTCTGGCGGAATAGCGGTCATGTGTGTCCTCGTGTCCACGAGTTGCTAGCCCAAGCCGCGCCGGAGCGCAATTCTCCCAAACAGCCCAAAACGACATCGGCAGACCTATGACGAATGACATTCTCGATTTTGACCGCAAACACATCTGGCATCCCTACACCTCCACGACCAATCCTCTGCCCGTGCGCGAGGTGGTGTCCGCCTCGGGGGTGCGCCTCAAACTCGCAGACGGCCGGGAGCTCATCGACGGCATGTCCTCGTGGTGGGCGGCGATCCACGGCTACAACCATCCGGTGCTGAACGCCGCAGTCACGGAGCAGCTCGCGCGCGTGGCTCATGTCATGTTCGGCGGCTTGACCCATGAACCGGCCGTGGAGCTGTGCCGGACGCTGGTGGACCTCACGCCCGCGCCTCTGACCAAGGTCTTTCTGGCCGATTCGGGCTCCGTGGCCGTGGAAGTGGCCATCAAGATGGCCTACCAGTTCTGGATCTGCCGGGGGCGGAGCGGGAAAAACCGTCTTTTGACGATCCGGGGCGGCTATCACGGCGACACCTTCGCGGCCATGAGCGTGTGCGACCCCGTGAACGGGATGCATGACATTTTTGCGAATGTCCTGCCCGCACACCATTTCGTGCCCAGGCCGGAGTGCCGTTTCGGGGGGGAGTGGGACGAGGGGGACATTGCTCCCATGCGTCGGTCCCTGGAGCGCCATCACCATGAAATCGCGGCCGTGATCCTGGAACCAGTGGTCCAGGGGGCTGGGGGAATGCATTTTTATCATCCCATCTTCGTAAAGCGTGTGCGCGAGCTGTGCGACGCCTTCGACGTGCTCCTCATCGTCGATGAAATCGCCACGGGTTTCGGCCGCACAGGCCGGCTTTTCGCCTGCGAGCACGCCGGGATCAGTCCGGACATCATGTGTCTGGGCAAGGCCCTGACCGGCGGCTACATGACCCTGGCCGCGACCTTGGCCACGGACCGGGTGGCCGAAGGCGTGTGCGCGGGGGAGCCCGGCGTGTTCATGCACGGGCCGACCTTCATGGGCAACCCTTTGGCCTGTTCCGTGGCGAGAGCATCCCTCGGTCTTTTGCAGGGCGGGGGCTGGGCCGCGCAAGTGTCCAGAATAGAAAAGGGTTTGCTGTGCGGTCTTGCTCCGTGTCGGGATCTCCCCTATGTTGCCGCTGTGCGCGTTCTCGGGGCTATTGGCGTGGTGGAATTGCGAGAACCGGTGCGTATGGCTGAAATTCAGACCGCTTTTGTGGATCAGGGCGTCTGGGTACGTCCGTTTGGCCGCTTGGTGTACGTGATGCCCCCATACATCATGAATGACGAAGATTTGGCCTTTTTGACCAAAACATTGGTCAGGGTCGTGGCTGGGCATCATTTGTGATGAGCTCGCCCGACAAACGATCTGGCTGTCGCGGCAGGTGGCGGTCCAAAAGGAGAACAGAGGATGCGAAAGAGTTCTGTCGGTTTTTTTTGCCTAGCGGCCATCTGCCTTACGGTTCTTGGCGTCTTACCGGATGTTTGGGCAGCGGGTGGTGATTTGCACCATGAAGCCGAGGAGATTGGCAAGGTCCTTGGAGGGTTCTGGGTCGTACCCTTTGTGTGCATGCTCCTCTCAATCGCCATCATGCCTTTGGCCCTGCCCCGTTTCTGGCATCATCATTATGGCAAGGTGGCCGCTTTCTGGGGCGTCGCTTTTCTCATCCCCTTTGCCATGACCCATGGCTTTGAATTGGCCCTGTATTCGGTCGTGCACACAGTGTTCCTGGAATATGTTCCTTTCCTGATCCTGCTCTATGCCCTGTTCACCATCGAAGGCGGCGTGTGTTTGCGCGGTTCCCTGGTGGGTCGGCCCTGGATCAACACGGTCATCCTCCTGATCGGAACCCTGCTGGCCAGCTGGATGGGAACTACCGGTGCGGCCATGCTGCTCATTCGCCCGCTGATGCGCGCCATCGCCCATCGCAAATACAAGGTTCACACCATCGTCTTTTTTATATTCCTGGTGGCCAACATAGGAGGCAGCCTGACGCCCCTGGGTGATCCGCCCCTGTTCCTGGGCTTTCTGAAGGGAGTGTCCTTTTTCTGGACCACCGTGCACATGTTCGTGCCCATGGTGGTGCTGGGGACTCTCTTGCTGGCGTTGTATCTCATCATTGATACTGTTCTTTTCAACAAGGAAGGCCGTCCCGGATCTCCGGATGCGGGCAAGGACGGTAGACTGCGCCTGGAAGGCAAGGGCAACCTGCTCCTGCTGGGCGGCGTTGTCGGCGGCGTGCTCATGAGCGGCATGTGGAAGCCTGACGCCGGGGTCACCGTTTACCATGTGCATGTGGAGCTGCAGAATATTGTCCGCGACGTGTTGCTGCTCATCCTGGCCGCTGTCAGCCTGCAGACCACGTCGGAGGAAAACCGGCGCAGAAACGAGTTCAACTGGGATCCCATCATTGAAGTCGCCAAGCTCTTTGCTGGAATCTTCATTTCCATGATCCCTGCCATCGCGATTCTTCGCGCGGGCGAACATGGCGCTCTGAGCGGTCTTATCGCCCTGGTGTCCACGGATGGGATGCCCAACCACACCATGTACTTCTGGCTGAGCGGACTGCTGTCGAGTTTTTTGGATAACGCCCCGACCTACTTGGTATTTTTCAATACTGCCGGAGGCGATGCGGGCACGCTTATGAGCGAGGTCGGCACGCTGCTGGCCATTTCCGCCGGTTCCGTGTTCATGGGTGCCAACACCTACATCGGCAACGCCCCCAATTTCATGGTCCGGTCCATAGCTGAATCCGGGGGCATCAAGATGCCCAGCTTTTTCGGATATATGGCGTGGTCCATTGGCATTCTGATTCCCAGCTTCGTATTGATGAATTATCTTTTTTTCCATTAATCGTAAGCGAACGGGCGGTCAGGCCGCCGTGAGGATACGTGCATGATCAAGATCGAACGAGTTTTGGTGCCAGTGGACGGTTCGCTTTCTTCCAAAAATGCGGCCCTGTACGCCGCTCATCTTGTCAACGCGAGGAATTCCAAGCTTTATCTGCTGCATGTTTGGGAACCCATCACCATGATGATCGGGGGCGAGGACGCGGAAATGTTGCGGCAGGAGGCCCATGACAAGGCTTTGGCGGTGTTGAAAGAACACATGAAGTTGTTGGAGCCTTGCGGACTGGATGTGGAACTGGTTGTTCGCAGCGGCAAGGCGGAATACGAGATCCTCAATGCGCAAGAGGAACTGGATTGCGATCTGATCGTCATGGGTTCGCGCGGCATGTCTGAACTCAAAAGCGTCGTGCTGGGCAGCGTGGTTTCGGGCGTGCTGGAAGGGGCG
>CAXNFJ010000108.1:0-6589 GCA_964201165.1 Desulfomicrobium sp. | reverse complement strand
ACCGATGGCGTAAAGGACGGGAAATTCAAGCTGGTCCTCGTCGGCGCCAAGATCAATGAACAGGTCGTAGACTTCGTCCAGTACTTCCTGGGGCCGGGCATCGGAGCGGTCGATCTTGTTGACGACAACAAGAATGGGCAGACTCGCGTCCAAGGCTTTTTTGAGCACGAAGCGGGTCTGGGGCAGCGGTCCTTCGGAGGCGTCCACCAGCAGCACCGCACCGTCGACCATGGACAGGGCCCGCTCCACTTCCCCGCCGAAATCGGCATGGCCGGGAGTGTCGACAATATTGATCTTGGTGTCCTTCCAGCGCACGGAGCAATTCTTGGCGGCGATGGTGATGCCGCGTTCGCGTTCCAGATCCATGGAATCCATGACGCGCTCGTCCATGGCTTGGTTGTCGCGGAACACCCCGGACTGACGGAACATGGCATCGACCAGGGTGGTCTTGCCATGGTCGACGTGGGCGATGATGGCGATATTTCGGATACGGTCATTATTCTGCATGTTAGGCATATTTCTCCTCGTAGAACATAAAAAACGGCTTCACGATCGAAGCCGATGCACAGCCGGGCGCACGACGCACGACACTATTTTTCCACTACGCGCAGTAATCGGGCGACGTCAAGAACGGAAAAAAGGACGATAGGATCTTTTCAGGCGGGCACAAATCCGGGCAGGCGACCCTCGCAGGCCGCATAACGCTAGGCTTCGGACAGCTCGAATTACTTGCACGCCCCGCAGCGCATGTTGCGGACGGCGTCCTTGAACTGGACCTCGACCGTGCAGGGCTTCATGAATTTCTGCACATAGCCCAGGCCGAAAGTCGGATGGTCAATGACATCGCCGACGTGAAACTTGCGTTCCATGCTGTAGGTCAAGGGCTTGGCGCAGGGAGTGACCATCTTTTCCCAATGCTCGGCCAGGGCCAGGGCCTGCTTGGTCAGCGCCAGGGCAGCCTTTTTGGGACGCGGCGTGGCGGGTGCCTTGACCTTGGGTTCGGCCTTGGGAGACACATAGGCGTGGCGGGCGTTACAGACTTTACACTCGACCTTGGCGATTTTTTCCCCAACCATGACGACCACATGGTGATCGGTGACGGTTTTGCATTTCTTGCACTGCGATTCAACGGAACTGCCGGCTTGTATCAAATTCTCGGTCATGATGGATCCTCTGGATAACGGTATCGAAAAAAAAACCACAAGGGATAGACCTTGTGGCATCTTGTATGTTTTGGGACCCTACCCCCTTCCCGCCCGGGAGGCAATGACCGAATTTCACATTTCCGCAAAAAAATGCCTTCAGCCCGTTGACACTGCCCGCAACACGACGCATTGTGCCGGGTTCTCAGGGCGGGGTGCGATTCCCCACCGGCGGTATCCCGCTTTGCGGCGGGGAGCCCGCGAGCGCTCCCGGATGTCCGGGAGGTCAGCAGATCTGGTGAGAGGCCAGAGCCGACGGTAACAGTCCGGATGAAAGAGAAGACGGCCGCCGTTCACGCGCGTGAACGGCTCTTTCGGCCGCGCCCTGATTCACGCTCAATTCAAGGAGACGAACCGTGAATCAGATTTACAGCCATTTTGAAACCACTCCCCCACGCGTCCGGGTGGAACGCGCCCTCCAGGCCTTGCGTGAAGGCAAGGGGGTGCTGGTCACCGACAACGAGAACCGCGAAAACGAAGGCGATCTCATCTTCGCCGCCGAAACCCTGACCACGGCCCAGATGGCCATGCTCATCCGCGAATGCAGCGGCATCGTCTGCCTCTGCCTGCCCGAGGACAAGGTCCGTGCTCTGGATCTGCCCCCCATGGTCACCACCAATTCCAGCCGCTACCAGACCGCGTTCACGATTTCCATCGAGGCCGCCCACGGCGTGACAACCGGCGTGTCCGCCGCCGATCGCGTGCGCACGGTCCAGGCTGCCATCGCCGATGACGCGGCAGCGGAGGACCTGCACCGACCCGGCCACATCTTTCCGCTCAGGGCCCGCCCGGGCGGGGTGCTGGAACGCGAAGGACACACCGAGGCGACGGTGGACCTGATGCGTCTGGCCGGGCTCAAGCCCTACGGCGTGTTGTGCGAAGTGACCAACGAGGACGGAACCATGGCCCGCATGCCCGAGATACTCACGTTCTCCGCCCGGCACGATCTGCCGGTGGTCACCATCGACGATCTGAAGGAATACGTCATGGCCCGATCCAGGCAATGATTCTCCACAGGGCGCCCGATCATACGGTGCGCCCTGTTTTCAGCGTTTTTCCGGCGCCAGCCTATCCCTATGCAGCAAGGCCGGAAAAAATCGGATCCACAGCCCCACCACGATAAGTGTCCCAATACCCCCCATCACCACGGACGGAGCCGCGCCGAACCAGCTGGCCGTCACCCCGGATTCAAACTCGCCCAATTGATTCGAGGTTCCGATAAAGATGGAATTGACCGCGCTGACCCGCCCGCGCTTCTCGTCCGGCGTTTCCAACTGCACAAGCGATGAGCGGACAATGACGCTGATCATATCCGAAGCCCCCAGTGTCACAAGAGCGGCGAGGGAAAGCAGGAAATTGGTCGACAACCCGAAAACCACTGTGCTCAGACCAAAGACAGCTACGGCGATGAACATGCTTCGCCCCACCTTGCTCCGGAGGGGCCGGCGGGCCAGATAAACGGACATGCCCAGGGCGCCGACGGCCGGTGCGGCCCGCAACAGACCCAGGCCCAGGGAGCCGGTTGCAAGGATGTCCCTGGCGAAAATGGGCAGCAGAGCCGTCGCTCCGCCTAAAAGCACGGAGAAAAGATCCAGGGAAATGGCGCCCAGCACCTCGGGCTTGCCGCGGATGAAGGTGATGCCCTCCAGCACCGAGCGGATCGAGGGCCGTTCCCGGCCGGAGGCGGGCGCTACGGACGGGATTGTGGACATGGCCAGCACGGCCGCGACAAAAAAGAGTGCGCACGTCAGATAGACCGTTCCCGGCCCCAGCATATAGAGCGCTCCACCCAGCGCAGGTCCGGCGATAATCCCGGTCTGGCGGCAGGAGGCCGAAACGGCCAAACAGCGCGGCAAGAGCGCAGGCTCCACCAGTGTAGGCAAAAGCGACTGCATGGATGGATGCACAAAGGCCCGCGCGGCGCCCATGATCATGGCGCAGCCGAGAATTCCACCCTCGGTCAGCCAGCCGCCCAAACTGCCCCAGGCCAGGACCGAGGTCATGAGGAACTGAACCGACTGGCAGGTCATCACCACGGAACGACGGTCACGGCTGTCGGCGACATGTCCCGCCGGCAGGGTGCAGACAAACTGCGGCAGAAACTGGGCCAAACCGACCAGACCAAGGGTCATGGCACTGTGGGTAAGATCATAAATCTGCCAGCCCACCGCCACCGAAAGCATGTGGTAGGCGATGAAGTCGGCAGTCTGACCGCACGCGAAACGAAGAAAGTAATCCTTGTGGCTGGAGCGCATGGCCGGTCTCTCTCATGGATTAGTATGGCTGGGATGCGTGACATGTCGAACGCGTTGGAGCGCCCTACCCCCATCCTATCAACCAGGCAATGCCAAACACGGAGCCTGACCGCCGAACTGGACTTTTGAGCCGGCTCTTAATAGCCACGGGCGCATGACACCCGCAATCAATAGCGCCAAAAAAGCCAAGATCCCCTTCACCGTACGCGAATACGTCCATGATCCGGCCTGTGCGGCCTATGGCCTGGAAGCGGCCGAAAAACTGAACATCGACCCGAAGCGGGTCTTCAAGACGCTGATCGCCGATCTGGGCGCTGAACTGATCGTGGCCATCGTCCCGGTAACGGCCATGCTCAGTCTGAAGCTGCTGGCCAAAGCCGCCGGGGCCAAAAAGGCGGCCATGGCCGACAAGGGAGCGGCCGAACGCTCCACGGGCTACGTCCTGGGCGGGATCAGCCCCCTGGGACAGAAAAAGGGACTGCGCACGGTCATCGACCTTTCGGCCCAGGATCATCCGACCATCCTTGTCAGCGCGGGGAGGCGCGGCCTGGAAATGGAACTGGTCCCGGAAGATCTCCGTCGTCTGACAAACGCCCTGTTTGCCAACCTTACGGGGTAATGACTCTCCCGTCGGCGCTTTTGCGGCTCAGGTTCGAATCCATGCGTCACGCATGTGTTGCTTGCACGTCGCGAAAAATCACAAACGCAAACGCCACGTTTCCGATTTTGTCTTACATTTATGTCTCTTGACATCATTCCGTATCTCAGGCTTATAGCCCAAGCGTTCAATACTCCGTAGCGCAACACTATTTTGAGGGGTCATGGCGTATATTTACGGCAGTTCAGGGCTGAGCTCCGTCACCGAAACAAAAGTCCCGCGCAATCTACTGCTGCGCAGCGGGCTGCCACTTATTTTTCTGCTACTTTTGGCCGTGGCGGGTCTGTATGCATTTCTGCACGCCCACTATTGGCTTGTCGGTTTTTTTTCCATCTTCTTTGTCGGTGGCGTGCTGCGCTTCGAAGAACTTGGGCTGACCGTCGCACACCGTTTTTCTCATGAGGGGACAAACTCACCCGCGGACCAGGTTGTTGCCAAAACGTTGCGGTTGCTCCCGAACGAGTATCATGTCTTCCACAATCTCCATTTCAATACTGTTCACATTGACCACGCCGTCGTTGGTCCCAATGGTTTTTTTCTTGTTAAAACCAAAAGTCATCTGGGAAATATCACTGCCTCCGGTGAATCCCTTCGTCTGAACGGCTGGCCGTTCTTGAGGGATCTGTTTGATCAGTGCTGGACTCAGGCCCAGGCATTGAGAAACATTCTGGACCTTACGTATTCCGCCGGGATACAGTTCTCTCCGGTCCTTTGCTTCAGTCGGGCCAATGTACAGATATCAAGGCTGGTGCGTGGCGTTTTGATCACCCAGACGTCGTCCCTGGTGCCCAGAATCCTTGAGCACGAGGACTCGCTTTCCGAAGAGAAAATCCTGCGACTGATCGACAAATTATCCGAATTCCTGTGCGTAAAAAACGATTGCGTCATTTCTACGCAAAACGAAGCACATTCATTCCCGAGCACGGCGCAGCCTCAAGCATCCAATCTCCCTGTCTGCCCCAAATGCCATCATCAGGCCAGCGTAGAGGAAATGGAGCTTTTTCCGGACGAATGCCTCAAATGCGGCAGCCTCTATTCCTTCAACCCCGAAGCCCCGGTGCCAGCCCTCACGGATCAGCACAGCGCGACCATATGGCGACCGACCGTGCCGCAGCTTCTTGTCGCAGCCCTGCTGATCGCTGGAGGAGCCGGACTTTTCGCGCATCAGATCGGATTGTTCCGCCCACGCCTTCCCGGACCGGAAGAACGTCAACCTCAGGAAACCGAGAGCACTGCGACCGAAACGCCAAAAATTTTGACGCAGGCCGCGCCAGTCCCGTCCCAACCGACGAACGCTTCCCATGCCCCCACCCCGGCTACGGAGCACGCGCCAAGTCTCCCGAATCAGGTTGCAATGACACCAGTCGTTGCCAACTCAACGACGAGCGTTGCGACAGAATCGGCAATCCCGCAGGGAAACCTCTCCTCGCCGAACATCATGTCCGAACCCGGCCCGGCCCTCCACCCTAGAACGGCATCCGCCAACGCCACCCAGGTTCCCGGCAGCCAAAATTCCAGCACCCACCCCCCCGGACCGGAACACGATTCAAACGCGACGGCGCAAGGTCCGCGACCCAAAAGCCCTGCGGAGTATTCCAAGACGGGCACGCTCAAAATCACGTCTCCCTACTCCATCACGGTATGGTTCACGAATCAGCAGACCTTCAAACAATTCGGCCCCTACGAGACCAACGCCAATGCCGCAAAGGACATTGTCCTGCCAAAAGGCATTTACTCCGTGCTTGTGCTCGCCCAGGGAAAACGCAAACAGACCACCATGAGCTTCCTGAGTGACAAAGGACAGCTTGATTTTTAAAATGCCTCGGTATGCGACGCAGATCAGTATGCTGCCGCATGTGGGAGCCGGATACGCCGTTGCGTCGGGGCATGGAAAAATCATTCTCCTGGATTGAGGAGCAGCACCTTCTGCGCGCGAATCCGCAAGCCCCTGCCCATAGCCCCATCTCGAACCATGGAGACACGGAGATGACCAGAAAGGATAAGGCCATTGAACTCTTCAAGCTTCAGTTTAACTGTGCCCAGGCAGTGTTCACCGCATATCGTGAAACGGACAAATTGGACGAGGAGAGCGCTCTCAAGCTGTCCACAGTGCTGGGTGCAGGCATGGCGTGTACCGGGCGTGAAATCTGCGGCGCTGCCAGCGGCGCGCTCCTGGCCATCTCCATGCGTCACGGCCGGGGAGAGCTGAGTTCCGGGGAGGCCAAGGTCAAGACGTACGACCTCGGTCGACATTTTCTGGCCGCATTTGAAAGACGGATGGGTTCAACCACCTGCGAAAGCATTCTGGGCCGAAACATCGGCACTCCGGAGGGTCTTGCCCAAGCCAGGGACATGAAACTGTTCGAGACCCGTTGCCTGGATGCCGTGCAGGCAGCCACGGATATATTGGAGGAAATACTGTAGCGGAACGTGCATAAACCATTCGTCGTTTTCAGGGCCTCGACCAACAACAT
>CAXNFJ010000107.1:0-6590 GCA_964201165.1 Desulfomicrobium sp. | reverse complement strand
CGTCCGAATACGAGGGAAATGAGCTAAATAGCCCCAAGCAGGGCACTCAAAAGGACGAGCAGAAATATATTTTTGTTTAATCACAACTACGAACAGCAATGTTTGTATGGCTACTTTGAAAAAACGCTTTGATCAGCGTGTCCCTAGTTGGATGACCTGGGGGCGCAGGGCGGCCGCGAACCGGAGCGTTTCGGGCCGGGTCCGCCGAAACTCCTTCTCCGGCCTCGTAATGCTTCCCCGCCGCGTGCGGGGAACATCGTTTTGTGCTTTGGGCGGCGGAGCAGCGGGGAAACAAACGATGCCTGGATCAGTCAGACAGTCGCCGGCCCCCGGCCCGAACCACCCCGGTCTGCTCGGACTGAGCGGTATCCGAGGCGTCTTGCTGAACGCAGTGTGCTGGAAATGAAGTCGCCAGACGCTCCGTAAAAGCGTCGTTTCCCCTACACCCCACTCGGCGTCGGCGTGAACCGTATGCGCGTGATGCGGCGGCGTTCGATCCGTTCCACCTTGAAGACTCCTTCCTTGATGGGCACGACCTCTCCGGCTCCCAGGACTCGTCCAGTCTCGGCCTGCAGAAAGCCGGCCATGGTCGTGTAGGCCTCGTCTTCGGGCAGCTTGAGTCCGAGCTTGCGGTTCAGGTCGCGCACGGCAAGCATGCCGTCTAAAATGAAGGCCGCGCCGTCGCGCACGATCTGGGAGCGTACCTCCTCATCGTACTCGTCGTTGATCTCGCCGACGATCTCTTCCAGCACGTCCTCCAGGGTGACCAGCCCTTCCAGTCCGCCGTATTCGTCCATGACAAAGATCAGATGGGTGCGTGTGGCCTGCATCTGTTTGAGCAGGCTGCCCAGATGTTTGCCCGAGGGCACGAAGGTGGGCGGGTGCAGCAGGGCGGTCATGGAAAAGACCAATCCCGGCTCGCGTGCCATGAAAGGCTCCATGTCCTGGCGGAAGAGCACGCCGACAACATCGTCCAGATCCTCGCCATAGACCGGCAGCCGTGAATACCCATGGGCGCGAAAAGCCTCCAGGACTTCATCCAGAGTGGAACTGACGGGCAGGGCCGCGATCTCGGAGCGCGGGATCATGGCTTCGCAGGCCTCGGTGGTGTTGAAGTCGAAGGCGCGGCGGATGAGGCGCCGCTTCTCCTCCTCGATCTGTCCGCTGGAGTAGCTGGCGTCGATGAGCATGCGCAGCTCGTCCTCGGTATAGACCGAGCCGTGGTTTGGATTGGGAGTGAAGCCCAGCAGCCGGACCGTGCGTGTGCCGGACCAGTCCAGCAGGCGGATGGGCCAGTAGAAGAGGCGGTAGAAGATCTCCATGGGCAGGGCGATGGCCAGAGCCGTCTTTTCGGCCCGTTCGAGGGCGATGGTTTTGGGGGCCAGTTCACCGAGCACGATGTGCAGAAAGGTGATCAGGCTGAAGGCGATGGCAAAGGAAATGGAGTGTGTCACGGCGATCGGGATGCGGCCTTCGAGCAGCGGCTCCAGGAGCTGAGCTATGGCCGGTTCGCCGATCCAGCCCAGCGCCAGGGAGGACAGGGTGATGCCCAGCTGGGTGGCGGAAATGTAGGCGTTCAGGTGATCGATGAGGCGCAGCAGCAGTTTGGCCTTCTTGTTGCCGTCGGCGGCCAGGGTGGCGATGCGCGAGCGCCGCACCCCGACCAGGGCGAACTCCGAAGCCACGAAAAAACCGTTGGCCAGAACCAGCAAAAACACCACCAGCAGCAAGGCAAAAGAGCGAAGCATGAAAAATCCTTGATGAAGACAGACAGCGTGTACGTCGGGGAGACCGGGCGAGGCGCGTGCGGGCATCCTTGGCCATCTGTAACCATGATCGCCCGCCAGGGTAAAGATGCAATTGGCGCTGTCACCGGAAAATTCGGGTGCGCGTCCTCAGTCGTCGATGTCGATCAGGCCGAGCCTGGCGGCGTGGCGCACGAAGGCCATGGGGCTTTTGATGCCGAGTTTGGTCATGATCGCGTAGCGGTGGTTGAGTATGGTCTTGCGGGACACGAAAAGCTTGGCCGCGATCTCCTCGGCGGTCAGCCCCTCGGCCAGGAGGCGCATGACCTGCTGTTCGCGCAGGGACAGGCTGCCGTAGGATGCGTCCACGGTCTTGGCCTTGCGGCTGGAGATGTCGTTGAGTCTGCGCAGCACAGAGGGCGAGAGGGAGCCGTCGAGGTACTGTCTGCCCGAGAGCACGGTCTCGATGGCTTGCAGGATGCCTTCCCCGCCCGATTCCTTGGACATGTATCCGCTGGCCCCGGCCTGGAAGGCGGCGGCGATGAAGTCGAGCTTGGCGTGCATGCTGACGATGAGCACGGGCAGATCCGGCTGGGAGGCGCGGATTTCGCGGGTCAGTTCGATGCCGCTGCCGTCGGGCAAGGAGATGTCGATCACGGCCAGGTCCGGGGACAGGGTTTGGGCCAGGCGCAAGCCTTCGGCGCAGGTTCCGGCCTCGCCGACGACGGTCAAGTCGGGCCTGGCGCCCAGACGGGCCTTGAGGCCGTCACGGTAGAGCGGGTGGTCGTCGATGATGAGAATGCGTTTAGGCGTGCTCACTGCTGCTCCGGTTGAGCGGGGTTTCGATGCGGATGTGCAGGCCCTGGCCGGGTTTTGAACGGAAGCCGATCTTGCCGCCCAGGAGCCGGACCCGTTCGCGCATGCTCCACAGGCCCATGCGCTTGGCGCGTCCGGCCTGGGACAGGCAGCGCTCCATGTCCGCTCCGCAGCCGTCGTCCTCGATGCGCACCAGCAGGCTCGGATATGACCCCAGCAGGCGGATGCTCACGCGGCTGGCCTTGGCATGCTTGCGCACGTTGTTCAGGGCTTCCTGGATCAGGCGGTAGATGTTGATCTGGGTGTCGAAATCGAAGTCGACCCCGTCCAGTCCGTCGGCAAAGACCTCGACGGCGATGCCGTGGCGCAGGGAGAAATCCTCGCAGTGGGCGAGCACGGTCTCCACCAGGCCCAGTTCCGTCAATCCCGGAGGCAGCAGCCCGTAGGCCAGATCGCGGATGGAGCGGATGGCCGAGCCGAGGCGCTCGGCGATGGCTCCGGTCTGTCCTTTCCACGGCCCGCCTTCCGGCAGGTTGCAGTTGACGCGCTCCAGGTCCGCCTTGGCCAGGGAGAGGTCCTGGGCCAGATGGTCGTGCAGCTCCCGGGCGATGCGCTGGCGTTCGTTTTCCTGGGCCATGATCAGCTCCTGGGACAGGACGCACATCTGCTCCTCGGCGCGTCGCTGGGCCACGATCCGACCGACCAGGTCGGCCACGGCGTCGATGAGGCTGCGCTCCTCGCGCAGAAAGGGACCTTCATCGCACTCAGGGCGTTCCTCCAGATAGCAGACTTCGACCTCGCCGCACTCTTCGCCTTGAATAACGACAGGGCTGGCTTGGCTCCAGGAGGTGTGCAGAAAATTTTCGGAGCAATGACGCGCGTCCCCCAGCCTGATGGAGGCGCAGGTGATGTCCGGATATTGCCAGGAGGCGCGGATGAGGTCGGCGATGCCGGTCAGGAGGGCGCCCAGGGGCTGGTCCACGCGCTGGGCCAGACGGGTGATGCCATAAAGGCAATTGAGTTCCTTGATGCGTTCCAGCAGGGCGCTTTCGGTTCTATGGCTCTGGGCCACGAAAGCCGTCCATTCTTCGCGCGAGGTGGGAAAATCTTCGCGCGAGGTGGGAAAATCGTCGGTGCTGTCTGGTTTGATGGTCATGAACGTCTCTCCTGGGCGGCGGGCGCGTGGGGCCGTGTAGCACAGGATGGAGCAGGGGGCCAGGGGCGGGACCGGCATGCCGCCGGTCCACCCTTGGCTGGATGTTTGATCAGGACAGGATCTTGCGGGCGATCTCGTCCTGCACGTCGGTGATGAAGCGGATGCCGGTCTCCTGCGCCGTTTCGCGGTTGCCGGAAACGATGTCGCTGCGGGTGATGTCCGTCACGGAGAACTTGCGCGCCCCGGCCAGGAGCTGCTGCAGGCCCGCGCCGAGCTTGTCGGCCAGGGTCCAGGCGGCGATGGCGCCGTAGGGCACGGTCTTCATTTCTTCGGCGCCGATCTTGGCCTTCAGGGACTCGTAGCCGGCGAAGATCTGTTCCGGGCTTTCGCCGATGTCCTTGACGGTCTTGGGCAGGCTGTCCCAGTTGCCAGAAATCTTTTCCTTGCGGTCCGGATTGAGGGCGCCTTCGATGTTGGAACCCAGGAAGCCCGGAATCATCAGGGTGCGGCCCATGCAGATCAGCTTGACGAAGGGAGCGCCCAGCGCAAGCGCCTTGAAGATGTGGTCTTCGCGGGCGAGACCGCCGGCAAAGGACATGTCCACGACCTTCTGCCCTTTGGAGGCCAGGATATTGCCGTATTCCACGGCCTTGGAGTGCAGCAGGATGGACGGGACGCCCCAGGTCTCCATCATGTTCCAGGGGCTCATGCCCGTGCCGCCGCCGGAGCCGTCGATGGTCAGAAGATCCAGATTCGTCTCGGTGGCGTACTTGATGGCCATGGCCAGGGCTTCCATGCCGTAGGAACCTGTTTTCAGCGAAATCTTGGTGAAGCCAAGTTTGCGCAGGTAGGCCACGGTCTCGACGAAGTTCTGGTGTACGGCTTCGGCGGAGGGAAGATCCGTGTAGCCGAGGCGGCTGTGACGGGCGAAGCCCTTGATGCCGCCGGCCGTGAAGGCTTCCTGCACTTCGGGCAGCTCCGGATCCGGGTCGACCAGGTAGCCGCGTTTTTTGAGGAACAGGGCGTAATCCAGGCTCTTGACCTCGATCTCGCCGCCGATGTTCTTGGCGCCCTGACCCCATTTGAGTTCGATGCAGACCTTGTTGCCGTATTTTTCGATGACGTATTCGGCCACGCCGTTGCGCGCATCCTCGACGTTGAGCTGCACGATCATGGTACCGTAGCCGTCGGAGTAGCGGTTGTAGATCTCGATGCGACGATCCAGTTCCGGGGATTTCTCGATGCGGCCGTTCGCCATGCTTGATGCGCGGTCCACGCCGACCACGTTTTCACCGATGACGATGGGAATGCCGACCAGCGCGCAGCCGGCGGCAAAGGAGTCCCAGTACTTGGCGGCGATGAAGGTCGATCCGAGGGCGCCGGTCATGAGCGGCATGCGGACCTTGGTCTTTTCTGCGGCGCCGAAGGATGTTTCGAGGGAGACGTTGGTGAAAAGGCAGTCGTCGGGATTGGTGGTCCGGCCGGGAGCGACGCCCTGTGCGCCGTAGTTGTAGCCCTGGATGCGCAGGGAATTGTAGCTCACCCCGATGTGGCAGGTATTGGCACTGCCGGCGGTGACGGAGCCGAAATCCCTGGGGTAGAGCATGTGCCGCCCCTTGAGGCAGGACATCCAGGTTTCGCATTTTCCGGCGCAGTCCGAGCGGCACAAGGTGCACAGGCCGGATTCGGCCGGGTTGCCGCGATTGGTGGTGCCGAGAACATCGTTGCTTTTGGGCCATTGGATCATTTAAGTCATCTCCCGTGTGGAAATTTAATGTGTATCTCTCCAAAACAAGGCCGTAGTCACGGAGACGAGCTGGGCTGTGGTAACGCCCCGCTTCGGCACACGTTGATTCCGCTTTGCGGTCAAAGGGTATGTATGGAGAATTTCAATAGATTATCTATGGTTGGGCGTGGGGCGTGTCGATAGGATCAAGGCCTCTTTTCGTGGTCATTTTGTGCGGAACAAATGGGAATAAATCCTGATTTTTGGGATTACTGCCCGGCATTAAAGGGGGGCGATTGGACTGGCTGGCGCGAAGGAGAGGGGACGTGCTGTCCGGACGAAAATTATTCTTCGTGTGGATTGGGAATCGTAGGGAAAAGGGTCGCTGCCGGAGCCTATCCCGTGCGCGCTTCAAGGGAAAACTGAAGCGAATTGCGCCGATGCGGCTGGGCGCGGGGCCTAAAAAAACCCTCTTTCGAGGGTTTTAGAATTATTCCGCAACTTTTACGGCCTTTTTGCGCTTTTCCCAGAGCTTCATGCCCTGCATGGTCTTGCGGCGGTCCCGGGCCAGGGATTTCGCGACCAGAGACGTACCCTTCTTGTAGCCGAACTTTTCCCGGTACTCATCCGGTGTCAGGCCATGGGTCGCCAAGTGGCGCTTGGTCAGCACTTTGAATGATTTTCCGCATTCGCAGCAGATGACGCTCTTTTCACGGATGGCATTCTTCGGGTCCACCGCCGGCTCCCCGTCGGAAACAGGGGCGACGCCTTCGGCAACGCCGCGAATGCTCTGAGTCAGGGCGCGGATCATTGAAGTTATTTCGTCCTCGTTCATGTTTCGGACGGATGCCTGGGCCTTCACAATTTCGATTGCTTGTTTGAGATAGTCTTCCATTTTCGCTCCATGGATATAATAGGGTCGTTGATGACGCTGTAGTTCATCAGATAAGTAGCTTACTACATAGTAGAGAATGATGGAATGTCAAATGCTTTGTGAATAATCTATCGTGAAGTTCATTTTTATGTGGATAGGCGTGGTGCACGTGCTGGAAGGCAGGAGCATGACGGGTGCATTTTTTTAAATTTTCTTGTGTATTCCGATGAATACATTTGGCCGAGAAGCTTGACGGCGCAGGATTTTTTGGGG
>CAXNFJ010000106.1:0-6626 GCA_964201165.1 Desulfomicrobium sp. | reverse complement strand
GAAAGGCAGGGCGTTGCGCGATACTTCCTGCAGCAGCTGCCGGATCCCCGGGCCCACCGGCACCCCTTCTTCCTTTTCCAGGAGCGGCAGGGAAATAAACTTGTCCACTCCCACGGCCACGATGGGCTGTCCGGCGCTATCCGCGTAATAGAGCTGCTCATCGCGGCGGGTCAGGAAGGCGGGTTCGCGCTCCTTGATTTCAATGGTCAGCCCATCCGGCAGGACCCTGGTCACGGACACGCTTTCCACCCATTCGCTGGCGGCGATACGGCGCTGAACCTCGGCGATATTGATGCTCAACACGTTGGATCCCGCGCTGACTCCGCCCATGCCCGCAATTTCTTCGGGGCTGAGCCGCTGACCACCCTGGATGCTCAAATTGACCAGGGCAAAAAATTCATGTTCCGTCACCCAACGATAGGCAAAAAGAATCCCTAAACTCACGACTCCCACAACGGCGATTCCCAGAGTCCACTGGATCAGGGTGACCACTGTCCGGCCCAGCCCCATGACAAGCCCCCCGACCACCGCTCCCCCGTGCACGGGTTTCTTGCGGTCGCTTCGCCTGGAAACATTCCGGCGAATTTTCTTGCCCAGTACCGCCGTGCTCACGGAGTTTCTTCCTCGCTGGCCAGATAGTGTTGCCCGACTGTCCAGATGCTGCCCGCACCCATGGTCAAAAACAGATCGCCTTCATGCAGGATCTCACCCAAGGCGTCCTGCATCTGTGCGAAATTCTCAAAAAAACGTACCGGCGTGCTCGTCACCTGCCGGATGGCCTGTGCGAGACTCTGCCCGCTGACTCCGGGGATGGGTGACTCGCTGGCCGGATAAATCTCCGTCAGGAGCAGCTGATCCAC
Source organism: Desulfomicrobium sp. (assembly GCA_964201165.1). Taxonomy (GTDB): domain Bacteria; phylum Desulfobacterota; class Desulfovibrionia; order Desulfovibrionales; family Desulfomicrobiaceae; genus Desulfomicrobium. Next base: position 5,766 of record CAXNFJ010000106.1, on the reverse strand, counting down.
ATCGGCAAAAACCTTGGAAAAGTCGCCAAAAAGAGCCTGAGTCCGGGTAAAGCGGTGGGGCTGGAAAGCCACCACCAGGCGCTTATTCGGATAACAAAGGCGCGCGGTCTCAAGGGTGGCCGCGATTTCCGTGGGATGATGTCCGTAGTCGTCGACCACCAACACGCCGTTTTTGGTGCCCTTGTGCTCGAACCTGCGCCCCACTCCGGCAAAGGCGCCCAGACCGTGGATGATGTCCTTTTTGGGAACTCCGGCTTCCATGGCCACGCCGATGGCGGCCAAGGCGTTCAAAACGTTATGCCGTCCGGGATGGGTCAAAGAGACCTCGCCCCAGTACTCGCCGTGACGATAAACCTTGAATCGGGAGCCCGCTTCACACGTGATGATCTCGGCCCGCAGCTCATTGCCTTCACCAAAGCCATAGGTCAGGACCGGACGCCGCACCCGGGGCAGAATGGACTGCACTCCCGGATCATCCCCGCAAACCACGTTCAAGCCGTAAAACGGCACACTGTTCATGAAATCGACAAAGCTGTCGCGGATCTCATCAAGATCCTTGTAAAAATCAAGGTGGTCCGCATCGACATTGGTCACAATCGAGATGCGCGGCAGCAGGCACAGGAAGGACCCGTCGGATTCGTCGGCCTCGGCGATGAGATAGCGTCCCTGGCCGAGCATGGCGTTGGATCCGTAGGCATTGAGACGTCCGCCGATGATGACCGTGGGATCGAGATGCGCTTCCATGAAAATCGTGGCCAAAAGCGAAGTGGTCGTGGTTTTGCCATGCGTACCGGCCACGGCCACCCCGACTTTGAGGCGCATCAGCTCGGCCAGCATTTCGGCGCGGGGGATGATGGGGACTCCTTTGGCCCTGGCCTCCACCAGCTCAGGGTTGTCGTCGCGCACGGCCGTGGAGCGGACCACGACCTGGGCGTCGCGGACGTGTTCCTGGGCATGGCCCGCGTGGATCGTGGCTCCCAGGGATTCCAGACGCAGCGCCACAGGCCCCTTGACCAAATCCGAGCCCGAAACCTCGTAGCCAAGCGTGAGCAACACTTCAGCGATTCCGCTCATGCCGGCCCCGCCAATGCCTACCATATGAATTTTCTTTATTTTCGATTTCATGTTCACCGTTATCCGCGCCGCGCTTTGGTTGACACCAGATCCTGTAACTGAGCCACCACCCGGTCACCCGCACCGGGGATGCCCATGTCCTTGGCGGCCCGGGCCATCCTGGCCAAACTCTCGGGCATCTGAAAGAGATCACCGAGCGCAGAGGAAAGATTCAGGTCCTCCAGCTGTCGTTGCTGAAAGACCAATGCCGCTCCACCTTTTTCCAGGGAGCGGGCGTTTTTGAGCTGGTGGTCATGGGTGGCATAGGGAAAGGGCACCAATATGCTGGGCTTGCCCGCGGCCATCAGCTCGGCGATGGTTGTGGCTCCGGCTCGGCAGATGACCAGATCCGCAAAACCATAGGCCTCGTGCATGTCGCTTATGAACGCATCGACGCGCGCGCTCGGATATTTTTCGGCATAGGCGGCTTTCACTGTCTCGAATTCGTCCTTGCCGGTCTGATGCCAGATTCCAAGGCCCAACGTCTTCAATCCATCCAATTCCCGCAGCACGAACTGATTCAGCGCCGAAGCACCCTGACTGCCGCCGACGATCAGAATATTGCGCCCCAGCACACGCCTCTCGTCCCGCAGACGACGGATCTCCGCACGCACGGGATTGCCGGTCAGCACCGCGTTCTGGCCGGAAAACGCGGGAGCTTCCATATCCTTGAAACTGACCAAAATCCGATCGACCCTTTTCGCCAGGACCCTATTGGTGACGCCAGGTACGCTGTTTTGCTCGTGAATGGCGGAAGGGATGCCCATCAAACTTGCGGCCAAAGTGCAGGAAAAACCCGCGTATCCACCCAGTCCAAGCACGGCATCCGGCTTGAATTTCCGCAGCAGGCGCCAGGCCTTGAACAAGCTTCGTCCAAGCCACAAGGCCGTGGAAGCGCTTTTCAGCCCTCGGCCGATAACTCCTTGGGCCGGCAAGGCCACAAAAGGTATCCCGGCCTTGCGTGCCCACTCGCCTTCGGGTCCGCGTTCTCCTCCCACAAAGAGAATTTCGCAGTCCGGCACCAGGGCGCGCAGGGACTCCGCCACGGCCAGGGCCGGGAAGATGTGGCCTCCAGTGCCGCCAGTGGTGAGTATCAAGCGTTTCATGCCTTGACCTTGCGTGAAAGATTCAAAAGTATTCCTGCGCAAAAAAATCCCGAGATCAGGTGGCTGCCGCCATAGCTGATAAACGGCATGGGCACGCCCTTGGGTGGAATGGCCCCCAGCACCACGCCCATATTCAGCACTCCGCCGATGATCAGGATGGCTCCCATGCCAAAGGCCGTAATACGATTATGCATGGATTCCTGGCGGATACTGATCAACACTGTCCGCCACAGCACCACACCAAGCAAAATAATGATGAGCGAGATGCCCACGAAACCAAGCTCTTCTCCAACCACGGACATGATGAAGTCATTATGGGCCTCCGGCAGAAAAAAAAGCTTCTGCTTGCCTTCGCCAAGGCCCTGACCCAGCCATCCGCCGGAGCCCAGGCCGTAGAGGGACTGCACAAGCTGATAACCGGAATTCTGAGCGTCCTTGAACGGGTCAAGAAAGGAAAAAACCCGTCGGAAGCGGTATGGAGAATTGACCACCAGCAACACGGCCGAGACCAGAGCCAGCATGATGGCCGATCCCAGGAAAATGATCCGCGTTCCGCCCGCCAGACACATCAGAAAAAGCAGGGCCGCCAAAAACACAGCTCCGCCAAAATCCGGCTGCAACAGGAGAAGAAAACACAGTCCTCCGGTCATCAGAATAGGCGGCAAAAAACCCACGCTGAAGGTTTTGACCAGCTCCTGTTTGTTGGCGAAAAAATAGGACAGATAAAATACCAGGGCGATCTTGGCCGTCTCCAGGGGCTGAATCGAAATGGGCCCCAGCCGCAGCCAGCGGCTGGCGCCGCCAGCCGTGTTCGAGAATGGCGAGAACACGGTCAAGACCAGGAGCCCGGCGGTGATCAGCAGCCACACATAGGTGTTGCGATAAAAAAATTCCATGTTCGATCGAGCCGCGATCACGAGCACGACACACCCCATGACCATATAGACAACCTGCTTCCAGAACAGCGCGTACTTGTCGCCAAAAACCTTCTCGGCCATGATTCCGCTGGAGCTCATGACCATGATCAGACCCAGGGAAGCCAAGCAGATGATCGCCCCGAAAAGGACTACGTCAAAACTCATGAGCTGACGGGCCGCTTCGCGCTGGGTGATCTTCATGCCGCGCCCTCCACCCATTCGCGCACCGAGCGCTGGAAGGCCTTGCCCCGCTCCTTGTAATTGGCGAACAGGTCAAAGCTGGCCGTGGCCGGGGACAGCAGCACGCATTCTCCGCTGCGCGCATCGGATGCAGCCCGAAACACGGCCTCTTCCAGAGTCGCGTCCCAGGTCAGCTCCTTTCCGCTCCCGCCCCAGGCCTCCTCGAAAATCTCGCGCGATTGCCCGAACAGATAGACGCCCCGGACCCGCTCACGGATGAGCGGCAGCACCGCACTCAGATCCCCGCCCTTAAACACGCCGCCCGCCAGGAGACGCACGGGGCGATCCTGACTTTTGAGCGCCGCGATCATGGAGTCGATGGTCGTGGATTTGGAATCGTCCACGAATACGATGCCCTTGTGCTCCGCCACGGCTTCGATGCGATGGGGCAGGGAGGAAAAGCCCTCGATCCCCAGCCGCACCTCGTCTTCCGTAAGTCCGAAAGCGCGACAGGCCAGATAGGCCGCTTCCATGTTTTCCCGATTGTGCTCTCCGGGCAGTCCCGGACATTCAAAGCGCTGACTGGCCACGAAATAGATCCGTTTGGCGCGGGTAAAATTCCTGGCCTCAAGTTCCTCCTTCATGGACAGGGGAACCACGGCCAAGTCCGAGACGTCCATGTGGGCGAACATGGACAGCTTCGCATCCAGGTACTCTTCCATGGTCTCGTGATAATCGAGATGGTTGGCCGAAAAATTGAGCAGCACTCCCACACGGGGATGAAAGGACGGGGAATTCTGCAGCTGAAAACTGGACACTTCGAGCACCAGAATGTCCGCTTGCTCATCGCCCAGCAAATACTCGCACAACGGCGTGCCTATATTGCCGCCGGTGAAAACCCGTTTGCCGCCATGCTCCAGAATGCGGCTGATGAGCGTCGTGGTCGTGGTTTTGCCATTGGTGCCGGTCACGGCGATGATGGGCTCGGACACAAACCAGCTGGCCAGCTCCAATTCGGACACCACCTGCGCCTGTGCAGGCAGCAGATGCGCCACCTTGGCGCGGGCAATGCCGGGACTGAGCACGATCAGGTCGGCGCCATCGAAATGCTCGGGCCTGTGTTCGCCGCCGCAAACCTCGAAGCCCAGATCGGTCGGAACAGCGGCCGCGCTGGCCTCATTCTTTTCCAGCAGGCGCACCTGCGCGCCCATGCGGACCAGCAGGTGCGCCGCCGCGATGCCCGACTTGCCGGCTCCCAGCACTCGTGTCTGGTGTCCGCGAAGCTGATCGCCATGTATGAATTCGCGCATTTCCGGCCTACCGCAGTTTGAGTGTTCCCAGAGCCATGACCGCTAACAAGAGCGACAGGATCCAGAAACGGATAATGATTTTCGACTCGTGAATACCTTTCTTTTCAAAATGGTGGTGCAGGGGCGCCATGCGGAAAATGCGCTTGCCCCCACTGACCTTGAAGTAGCCGACCTGCAGGATGACCGACAGGGTCTCAACCACGAAGAGCCCGCCCACGACCACCAGCAGCAGTTCCTGCTTGCAGAGCGTGGCGATGAAACCCAGGGTGCCGCCGATGCTCAGGCTGCCCACGTCGCCCATGAAAACCTGGGCCGGAAAAGCGTTGAACCATAAAAAACCGAGTCCCGCGCCGACCATGGCACCGCAGATCACGGTCACTTCGCCCACGCCGGCGATGTAGGTCACCTGCAGGTAGTTGGCGAGATTCACGTGCCCGGCGACATAGACGAAAAGGGCGAAACATCCGGCCGAAACCACCGCCGGGCCGATGGCCAAGCCGTCCAGCCCGTCCGTGAGGTTGACGCCGTTGGACGCGCCGATCATCACGAAGACGCCGAACGGCACATAGAGCCACGTCAGATCGGGATTGAAATTCTTGAAGAACGGAACCATGAGCTTGGTGGAATATTCCGGAAAGGACACCAGCAGGGACACCGCTCCAACACTGATGATGAGCTGCCCCAGCAGTTTGATCCGGGGCGAGAGGCCATCGTTATGCTTGCGCACCACCTTGATATAGTCGTCGACAAAACCTACGGCCCCGAATCCGAGAAAAACCATGACCGTCAGCCATACGTATTTATTGGAAAGATCGCTCCACAAAAAAACGCTGGTCAGCATGCAGAATCCGAACAGCAGCCCACCCATGGTCGGCGTTCCGCTTTTTGCCTGATGATCCGGTCCACCTTCTTTGATGTATTGACCAAACTTCAGCTTTCGCAACCATCTGATGCAGATCGGTCCAATGATTATGGATAAAATAAGCGCCGTCAGCATAGCATATATGGAGCGGAATGTAATATATCGAAATACATTCAGCATGCTGATTTGATCGCTTAAAGGGTACAACAGATGATATATCACGCCCAGTTCCTCTCCAGGAAAGAATAATACTGTTCCATTTTACATCCCCGTGAGCC
>CAXNFJ010000105.1:0-6641 GCA_964201165.1 Desulfomicrobium sp. | reverse complement strand
GTAGTTCTCACTGAGGAGCATACGGTCCATGACAGTGGATAAATTCCAATAGTTGAGTCCAGTCAAGGCGCCTGTGGAGAGGAAAGCCACCACAAAGACAATGAAGATTTTGCCTTTGATGGAGCTGAAGTGGGTTAATCGGCGCAGGTTGCGCCACATGACCTGGATGGATTCAGGAACGGTTGTCATGGATGGACTCCATAAGAAATCGTGATATTTCATTTTGAAACATGGTTAATTGAATGCTACTCTAGTTTGTTTCATAATGAAATGAAAAAATGAAGCGCGCAGCCTAATTTTATTCTAATATTATGAAATATATGATTAAAATTATTCCTCCCCGTTAGGCACTGACTTTGCTTTGTTCAGTTCAATTAAAGGAAATCCATGGAAAATATTCTCGTTGCCATTAGCGGCAAACACGGGGCCTGGGAGGCCCTCTCGCGAGCGTGCTCCTTGGCGCGGCGCATCCATGTGCGGTTAAATGTCCTGCTGGTCAGTCCACCACCCATGCAGAACCTGTCGTATTCCGAGGCGGAGCTGGAGGCCACGGTTAGGCAGCGTCTCGAACTCCTGCTGGAAGTGTTCAAGTCCGAGGGCATTCACATCAATTATTTCGTTACGGAGGGTGTCTATGAGGAAGAGGTGATCGCCTTTGTGCACAACAACAAGGTGACGTTGCTGGTTTATGAAGTCAGCGAAGGGGACGCGCGCGGCGCGGATCGGGATTCCGTTTCATTGCGTTCGATCCGGCACCGGATCGCCTGCAGGGTGGAGACCGTGGCCCCAAAGAAAACATATTCATAACAGATAAAGAGGATTGTATGGATCTTTCCTTCAGCCTGTATCTGCCCATTGCCGGAAACAGCGTGAATGTTCTGGTCATCCTGGGGCTCGGGGGCGCTGTCGGGCTTTTGTCCGGTATTTTTGGAGTTGGTGGCGGATTTCTCATGACTCCGCTGCTGATGATGTTCGGCATCCCGCCGACTGTGGCCGCGGCCTCGGATTCCAACCAGATCGTCGGGGCATCGACCTCTGGAACTTTCGCGCATTTCCGCATGGGCAATGTCGATTTCAAGATGGGGTCGCTCCTCTTGATAGGAGGCATCGCCGGCGGCAGCGTGGGCGTGCAGATCATCAAAGTGCTGCGTCAGCTTGGCAACGCGGATTTTCTGATCAGCATCACCTATGTGCTCATGCTCGGTTTTGTGGGCGGCTACATGTTTCTGGAAAGCTTGCAGTCCATGCGCGCCTCGTCCAAAACTCAAGCCGAAAGCAAGTCCAAGCCCGAATCCACCTATGCCAGGATGATCCGCAGCATGCCCTTTCAGATGGATTTTCCGCGCTCGGGCATCCGTGTCTCCGTGCTCATGCCGCTTGTCCTGGGCACCATGGTCGGCGTGCTTTCGGCCATCATGGGCGTGGGTGGCGGATTCATCATGGTCCCGGTCATGGTCTACATGCTGCGCATGCCCATGCATGTGGTGGTTGGCACAAGCCTTTTCCAGATTTTGTTCACCTGCATCAATGTGACGATCATGCAGGCATCCCAGAATCATACCGTGGATTTCGTGCTGGCTTTGCTGCTGCTGCTGGCCTCGTCCGTGGGCGCGCAGGTCGGCGCCAAGCTGGGCAAGAAGCTCGGTGGTGAACAGCTGAAAATACTGCTGGCATCACTGGTGCTGCTGGTCATGGTTAAAATGCTTTACGATTTGCTGGCCCGGCCCGATGTGCTGCTGGCATACATGGGAGGACATTGATTATGATCGCGTACTTTCTTCGTTTCGCTTGCGTGTCTTTGCTGTTGGGGCTTGGAATGGCAGGTCCTGCCCTGGCCGGAGAGCCGATCAGTTTGGTGTCCTCTCCAAGCAATATCCTCATGGACGCCATGTACGACGGGACCACGCTTCAGGTCTCCGGCGAAGTGCCTGCGGGCAGCGAGGTGGCCCTGCGTCTTATTGGTGCCCCCGAAGCTTTGCATTTGCGGGAAAAGGGCAAGGTTTTCGGACTGTTGTGGATGAATATCGGCACCTTGGAATTCCAGAACGTGCCGAAAATCTATTTGGTGGCGGCATCCAAGGGCTTCGAAGAGCTGGGTACGGCGGGAGCGTCCCTGCGCATTGAAGGTCTGCGCGACACCATTACTCAGGATCATGTTTCCGCTACTCAGGGCCTGGATGCTGTGTACGAGTTGTTGCGGTTGAAGGTCCAAGACGGCCTCTATGCCGAATCCGCGCAAAAAATCGACCTGAGTGGGGACAACGGGGGGGCACGTTCCTTTACGACGAATCTCTCCGTGCCCTCGGCCTTGAGTCCGGGGCAATACACGCTTGAAGCCGTCGCCTTGCGTAATGGCGACGTGCTCGGCACCACGTCCGTACCTGTTCGGGCGCAGTTGATCGGGTTGCCCGCATGGCTCAGCCGCATGGCCTTCGACAACGGCCTGCTCTACGGCATCCTGGCCACGGCCATCGCCGTCCTGAGCGGCCTGGCCATCGGCCTGGTCTTTCAAAGCAAGGGAGCCCATTGAGCCGGATTCAGATCATGCGTGACGTTATCAAGAACATATTCGCCTTTTGGCGTCCCCCATCCCGGCAATTGCCCTTTGCGGTGTTGTTTAAGAAGTTTCAGAGCATTTTGGAACGCAACAACCGTATTCTCGAACTCATGGCCGATATGGGGGACAAGCTGGGGGGCGAATATGTTTTTGATAGACGTTTCATCGAACAGGCCACGGAGCAGCTGGGGGATCATGTCTTCAAGCTGATTTCTGATTTGAGCGTGCTGGCCCAGCGCAAGAACGTGGAATTGTTCACGGCCTTCGAGCGTATCCAGCATCTGTTGTGGCAGGAACTGGCCGGGCGGTCTCCGGTGACCGGATCGAGCTATGTGCTGAACCTGGAAGGTCTCGGTTATGACCTGACCGAGCAGGCCGGGGCCAAGATGGGGCATATCGGGGATCTGCGCAATCGCCTTGGGCTGAGCGCACCGGACGGTTTTGTCATCACGACGCGCGCGTTTTTCGACTTCATGAATCAAAACGGTTTGCTGAAGCGGGCTGTGGACGGCATCGGCGCCTGGGATGGTCATGACGAAAAGGCTCTGACCGATCTGGCGGAGGACATGCGTCGCCGCATTCTGGATGCCCCCCTGCCGCGTGGCCTGGCCAGACAGGTGTCTGCCGAGGCGGAACGCCTGATCGGAGGCCGGACCGGGTCCAACGCGTTGCTGGCCGTCCGCAGCAGCGCTTGGCATGAGGATGGGGAGTCGAGTTTTGCCGGGCAATATTCCTCGGTTTTGGATGTGTCGGCGGACGGGATCATGGACGCGTATCGCGAGGTGCTCGCCAGCGCCTATGCGGCCACGGCCTGGCGCTATCGCATTCTGCGGGGCTATCGTGAACACGAAGTGGGCATGGCCGTCGGTTGCCAGTTCATGATCCGTGGCGCGGTCAGCGGCGTATTGCATACATACGCGCCGCATGTCGCCGAGGGGATCATGGCGGCGAATGCGGTCCGCGGCCAGTGCGCGTCCGTGGTTGACGGCAGCGTGGCCACGCAGACCGTGCTCATGGAGCGGGTTGAACCGTACAGGTTGCGCACCGTTGGCTCGGCGGAGGGTCGGGTCGTGCTGGGCGCGGGCGGAGGGTCGGGTCGTGCTGGGCGCGGGCGGAGGGTCGTCGCACGCCATGACGATGGTCGAGACCGGCGAAGCCCCGCTCTTGACCGAACAGCAGGGAAGGGAGTTGGCCGCCGCCGCCATGAGTATCGAGCGCTATTACAAGCGGCCCCAGGATATTGAATGGACCTTTGACGACCAGGGCGTGCTGCACATCCTGCAAACCCGTCCCTTGCGTTTTTGGGCGGTGCCGGAGGATGCTGAGCCGCGAGTCGATGCCGCCACGCGGGATGCGGAAGTCATTTTTTCGGGAAAGGGTCTGGTGGCCCAGCGCGGAGTGGCCGTGGGGCGGGTCCGTGTCGTGCGTACGGACAGTGATCTGGAGAATTTTCCGATGGGCGGCATCCTGGTGGCCCGGCACACCTCTCCGCGATTTTCACGCGTCATGCGCAAGGCGCGCGGAATCATCACCGATATCGGGTCGCCCACCGGGCACATGGCCACCATCGCGCGCGAATTCCGCGTGCCGGCCCTGGTCAACACGGGGGTGGCCACGATGCTGCTGCATGACGGCGACGAGATTACCTTGGACAGCACCCAGAATGCGGTTTACCGGGGCCGCATCCAGGCTCTGGACCGCTTCGAGCTGACCGAGGAGGATGTGTTCGAGGACTCCTACGAATACCGCCTGCTGCGCCGCCTGCTCAAGCACATCGCGCCGCTCAACCTGGTGGATCCCCATGGCGAAAATTTCATTCCTTCGGCGTGCCGCACGTATCACGACATCACCCGCTATATCCACGAGAGCGCGGTAGAGGAGCTGATTCACCTGAGTGAGCGGCGGGGAGCGGACTATCTGTCTTCGCCCAAGCGGCTGCGAACGGTCATCCCCTTGGGTTTGCTGCTCGTCGATGCGGGCGACGGCACCGATTGTCCGTCCGATGCGGAGGACATTTCTCCGGAGCAGGTCGTGTCACGGCCCTTGCGTGACTTTCTGGCCGGCATCAATTCCTGCGGCATGTGGTGCACCGAACCTGTGTCCGTGGATCTGGGCAGCTTCATGTCCAGCGTGACCCGCACTTTCAGCTCATCCCTGGCCAGTCCACGGGCCGTAGGTCGAAATCTCGTGGTCGTGCTCAAAAATTACATGAACCTGAACATGCGTTTGGGGTATCATTTCAATATCATTGACGCCTATGTCAGTGATGAAATCAACGACAACTACATCTATTTCCGTTTCTTGGGTGGAGTGACCGATTTCATTCGCCGTTCCCGACGGGCGAAATTCGTGGCCGAGGTCCTGGAACGGTTTGACTTTCGGGTTGAAATACATGGAGACCTCGTCGTAGGCAGGGTCAAGAAACTGGATTCCGCGCGCATGGCGCGGCGCATGCGCATGTTGGGCGGGCTGGTGGGTTACGCCCGTCAGCTCGACGCGCGTATGCACAATGACCAGGATGTGAGCCAGCATGTCCGGATATTTATGGACGCCATGCCAGACGTCTGTGGAGGAGAGCAATGAACAGTGAATCGACACTTCCTTCGGCCCGGCTGCATATCCTTGTGCTTGATGACGAGCCCATTGTCTGCAAGCGGCTCAAACCCGCCTTTCAGAAAGCCGGATATGATGTGGAAACCTACACCGACAGCGCCCAGGCTTTGGCCCGGCTGCAGGAGACAATGTTCGACATCGTCATCACGGATCTGAAAATGGAAGGTGCGGACGGCATGCAGATTCTGACGAGCGCTCTGGAGTCTTCACCGCGCACCCGGGTTATCGTCATTACCGGTTTCGCCACCCTGGAGACAGCCAAGGAATCCTTCCGCAAGGGGGCTTTTGATTTCGTGGCCAAGCCGTTCAAGCTTGGAGACATCGTGAGCTGTGTCAAACGGATTGAAGGCGAACTTCACGAGGGTTCCGCCCGGACGTCCGCTACCGGCCGCCCGGTCTAAAGGAGCCGCGATGCGCATGGGATGGTTCGGCTTTTTCAAACCGCGCGCCGCTTTGCCCGAAGTGAATATCTGGCGCTTGCAGGCGCTGTTCAACAATTTTCGGCGCATTCTGGACTTGAACAACGCCGCGCTTGCGCACATGGCCGAGATGGAACAGGCCCTGGGTGGCGAATATATTTTCGACCGCCCCTTTTTGGAGAACTCGGTGCGGCGCATTGCCGGGCACGTGCATCATGTCGTGTATTGCCTGAATGCCCTGACCGGCAACGCCTATGTGCCTCTTTACGACCGTTATCAGGATATTTTGGCGGTCCTTGATGCCATCCTGTCGGGTGGTGGAGACCATGATCCGGATCCTGTGCTGCCTTTGGAACGCATCGGATGGGAACTGGAAGCCCTGGTCGGCATGGAGGCTGTCTGCCTGGCCGAACTGAACCGGCATGCCGGAGTGCGCGTCGCCCGCGGGTTCGTGCTCACCGTGCCGGGGGTGGATGTTTTGTTGGGCCGGGGAGTCAGTCCGGATCGCGCCGTCGCGGCTCGGGGGGAAGTGGAAGCCGCTTTGGAGCGGGCGTTGGCGGTGCTGGCGCCGAAACGCGCAGAGTTGTGCATCGTAGGCGTGCCGGCCGGAGATAATCCTCCGGATGCTGGCGAAGCGGTTCCGGTGGACCTTTTTTCCGTTGAGTTGCGGGATGTCGAGATCGTGGATGCCTCCTCCGGCGAATTTGGCCTGTCTGCCCGAGCACTGGCGGACTGGATCGAACGGGAAGCCCGCGCCGTTTCCGGCCCGCTGGCTGTGCTGGTTCTGCGCCAGCCTCCACATGTTCTGCGCGGCGTGGTGCGGACCCATTCTCCCGCTTCTCCGAATTTGCTCACTGTCGAGGCGGGGTTGTCCGATGGGCAAGCCGTCTCGGATCACTATCTGTTGCGACGCACCCATCCCTTTGACCTGGTCTCCTCCCGGATCTCATCCAAACCCGGCGGAACCCGGTTTTCCGATGGCCGCCTGGCCACGGATCCCGGCGAGACGGCAATGGGCCGTGGTTCCGCCCTGGTTGGTCCAACTCCTCTTA
>CAXNFJ010000104.1:0-6659 GCA_964201165.1 Desulfomicrobium sp. | reverse complement strand
CGATCATTTTGGTGCTCGTAGCCCTGTATTTTGGCGTGGATCCTTCGGTGCTTTTGGAGATGGGATCGGGCGGCGCGCCCTCCTATGAAACGAGCAGTGAGCTTCGGCCGGAGGCCGAAAACCAACTGGCCGAGTTTGCCGCGGTCGTGCTGGCCGACACCGAGGAGGTGTGGGCGGAAGTCTTCCAGCGCAATGGGCAGCACTACACGGAGCCGACCCTGGTCCTGTTCACCGGCATGGTGGAATCCGCCTGCGGCTTTGCCCAGGCGGCTGTAGGCCCGTTCTACTGCCCGGCGGACCGGAAGGTTTATATCGATCTGAGCTTTTTCCATGAACTGAAGGAGCGTTTTCAAGCGCCGGGTGATTTTGCCCAAGCTTATGTCATCGCACATGAAATCGGCCATCATGTCCAGAATTTGATGGGCACCATGGCCGAGGTCGCCACTCTTCGCGGTCGCGTCGGCCAGGCCCAGGCCAACAACATGATGGTGCGCATGGAACTGCAGGCGGACTGCTTTTCAGGAGTGTGGGCCAATCATGCCAACCGGTTGCGCCAGATCCTGGAGCCCGGCGACATCGAAGAAGCCCTGACCGCCGCCAGCGCCATCGGCGATGACCGTCTGCAAAGGCAAGCGCAGGGCTATGTGGTCCCCGACAGCTTCACCCACGGGACATCAGCCCAACGGGCCAGATGGTTCCGTCGCGGTTTTGAGAACGGTGTTGTAGACACATGCGACACGTTCAATGCTCCGGATCTTTAACGGTTGATCCACACCTTCCGGTGTGTTCAGAACCGTTTGGAAGTTTCAGCAAAATCTCGGCGGCAAAATCAGGAATCGGCCAGTCCGCACTCTCTGGGCGTGGACTGGCCGATTTTTCGGTTTGCACTCTTGAAGTCTGGTGGCACCGCAACGTCGCTGCTTAAAAAAACCAATTCACTCCTATGGACGGCCCCAGCGTGTTCACCCCTTGGTTGGGGTAGGATGTGCCGGCGGAGGAGAGATGGAGAAAGTGGAGCTCGCAGTTGACCGCAACATCGTCCGTGAAAAAGTAGTTCACCCCAGCCGCCGCTTGCTCATTGAATTGGAACGACGCACCCAGGTTGGGGGCGCGGATTTCGGTGAACGCGATGCCCACACCGAGATCAATGTAGGGAACCCAGCGTGAGCCGGTGACAAAATTATAACGCAGATGGGGCGTCAGTCCGATGGTCCAATCGCCATCGGAGTTCACCTGCGGAGCGAGAAAGACTTCCCCTCGCACCTCCAAATTGCCTTCATACCAGTGTCCGACCCCCGAAACATCTCCGAGCATGCGACCATAAGAAACCGTCATCGGGAGGAGGTTGTGTCGCTCCTGGCTCCCGAAAATCTTTATTCCGTAGCCCATCCCGGCACCGAGACGAAGGGTCTGCGTGCCGGCGCGAAACCCCCGGCCCACCCCGTCCGACCAGATATCAGTGGTTTCTGGAGGTGAGCCGTTGACCGCGTAGAGCACAGAACCGGCGGCAGGCTGGAGTTCCTCCGCATGAACGCAGAAGGGCAGGATCAAAAACAGGCAGGCGACGAAAACATAGATTGGTTGAAGAATTTGCACGAGCGACTCTCCTGATACGACGTTCTAGTTTTGGATGGCGAAACTGGTTTGTTCGATCGATATGAAAACCCTCCCAGATCAGCCCGTTTGCATGTTGGCAAGGAAGGAGGAGTTTATCCGAAACAGCTATACGCCATTCAAGCCATCAAGTCACGCAGTTCAGGAATATTCAGCGCATGTATCTTTCCAAAGGCCGGAACTCATTCCGGCGCGATCTTGGCCAGGATGTAGATCGGCTCCTTGATTCCCAATATTGTACCAAAGTTGACGAAACGCGCCAAGGCCGCGCTGGTGATTGTCTGTCCCTTGTCCATCAGCACGACGCCCTGAGCGTTCTGTATGGGTTCGACCAGGAGCATGCCTTCGCGTAATTCCGAGATGTCCAGCCCCCGGATTTCACTGTTGGTGCGCCGGTCAAGGGCTTCGGACAACGCATCGACAACCCGCATGTCATACACTTTCTGGAGGGCGCGCATTCGGCTCAGGGCCTCGTCGCCGGGCAGCCCCATGGACACCATGTCCGTGAAGTCGAGGGCTGCTTTAAGGATTCGCGCGCCCGGGGCAGGGCCATTGGCCAAGGGCAGCTCCTGACCGGCGACCATCTCGGCCACGTTTTCGAGCCGGGGGATATTGCGCAGCAGATTGCCGGCAATGCCGGGGTGCATCAGGAAAATCCGTTCTTCATCGCTCGAGAGCTTTTCTCCGGAAATTTTGCGCTCCAGGATTTCCGGCGGCAGGGAGATGCATCCGATCTGGCTGAGCATGGCCGCCAACTCGTACTTCCACACTCCTTCCAAACCCAGGATCCGGACCATGTCCGAGACCAATGCCTTGCTCTGCTCCCCCCGGCCAAAGGCCTTGGGGCTGGCCAGCGCCAGCAGCTCGGACAATACCTGGATGCAGCCCCGCAGGGTGCCGTGCAGGAGCTGTCTCTCCGCCATGATCAGCCGGTGCTGGCGCAAGCCCTCGTTCACGGCGTTGAGCAGCGCTTCCGGGGTGCAGGGTTTGGTCAGAAAGCGGAAGATCGCGCCTTGATTGACGGCCGCCACGGCCGCGCCCAGATCGCCCTGGCCGGTGAGCATGATGCGGATTGTGTCGGGGTACTTGGTCTTGACCACGCTCAAGAGTTCCACCCCGGTCATCTTCGGCATTTTGAGGTCGGAGACGATCACGGCGAAAGGCCCGTTGTTTTCCAATTGCGTGAGGGCGGCCATAGGCCCCTCGGCGGTTTCAATGTCGAAATGCTTGTGCAGATTGCGCCGAAACGTCTCCAGCACGAATTTTTCGTCGTCCACGAAAAGAATCCTCTCAGCCATGCGTTCCCCCTGAACTTATGTGCATTTCTTTCACACATGCGGCGGCGACAAGGATGCGCTGTTCCCTGGCCGCCAGAATCCTGTTTTCTTACTCTCCAATATCCGCGTCCAATTCCAGGTCGACACGGGCTCTCCACTGCTCCGGACGGTCTCCCCACCCGTTGCGGTCCAGATATGCCTGATCCAGGTTGTGCCTGGAGTGGCCGCTCTGCCGTACGTACCGGTCATGCATCAGCACATCCGCGCCGTGCAGTATCGCCGTCAAGATCGACGGATGCTCGTCCCGGGACGGGTCGTGGTGATGGGCGATGGCGACGACCACGGGTTCGGGGAACCCCCACAATCCTAAAAGGTAGGCTCCCACTTCGGCGTGGGTAATTCCGAGCAGGGCTATTTCCGATTCGGCCAGGGGCCGGTTCTCGGATTGGGATTTGCGCAATACGCGGACATATTCCTCGGGGCAGCCTTCGGCGAGGACGATCTTGCCGATATCGTGCAGCAGTCCGGCGCTGAAGGCGCTGTCCAGATCCTGCCCGCGCATGCCTTCCGCCTTGGCGATGGCCTTGCAGCAGCGGGCCTCGTCCAGGCTGTGCATCCAGAGCCGCTCCACATCGAAATCCGGATAATGGGCCGGATCAAGGGTCTTGAAGACCGCTTCGTAGATGACCAGGCCTTTGAGGATGTCCACCCCGAGAAAGGAAACCGCCTGCTGGGGAGAATCCATGCGTCGGGAAAGACCGAAGAAAGGGGAATTGACGAGCTTCAGGATCCCGGCCGTCAGTCCCATGTCCCGGGCAATGATGGCTCCCAGGGCATTGGGTGCGCAGTCGTCCTTGCGCAATTCCTGCGTCAATTCCATATAAATCCGGGGCACCACCGGAAGCTGTGCCATGCGATGCAGGATTCCGCGCACGGTCTCGTTCATGTACAGGGTTCGCAAGGAAATGGCGCACTCGACGGCATCGACAAGCTGATTCAACGGACACGGCTTGGACAGGAGTTGGTGTGCGGATTTGAGCAAGCTCGATATGGATTTCTGATCCATCTGATCGGTGAGCAGAATGCGCAAGGTCATGGGCCAGTGCTCCGTGACCTGGTCCAGGAGCGCGCTCCCGCTCATGGCGTTCAAATCGGCGTCGGAGATGATCACGTCGCAGGCCTGCTCGTGCAGAGTTCGCAGAGCCTCTTTCCCGTCTTGAGCAAAGCGCGCTTTCCAGTTCGGCTGCCTGGACGCGATCAGCCGCTTGAGGCTTTTCAAAAGCTGGGCGTCACCATCGACAAAGAGGACCGTCAAGTCATGCATGATGTCCATCCGATGTTTTGCCCGCCAAGGGTAATTTGATGATGAACGTTGTGCCGTGTCCGGGCTGTGTTTCAAAATCGATGCGCCCGCCATGATTCTTGACGATGGCCCGGTGGGCGATGAACAGGCCTTGGCCCGTGCCCGTGCCGACGGGTTTGGTCGTGAAGAATGGTTCGAAGATGTGCGCTTGGACATGCGCAGGGATGCCGGTTCCGGAATCCTGCACCCGGATTTCCGCCCACTCGCCATTTCGGCGCGTGCTGATGCGGATGGAGCCCTTGGCTTCTTTTTCTTCGCCTACGGCATCGACAATGGCATGGGCGGCATTGACGACAAGGTTCAGGAGCACCTGCCCGATCTCCTGCATCTGGCAGGGCACGGCCGGGAGATCCCGGTCGAGGTCCGTGGACAGTTCCGCCACGTATTTCCATTCGTTGCGGGACAAATTGACCGTGTTCTCCACCAGCTTGTTCAGGTCGACATCCTGTTGCATTTCATGGCCGGGATGGGCGAACTGCTTGACCGAGGCCACGATGGCGGTGATCCGTTCCAGACCCTGCAGTGTTTCGGAGATGGCCGCCGGCAATTCCCGCAGATAAAAGGCGATCTGTCCGTCGGTATCGGCCGCGCGGACCGCCGTGACATCGTCGGCAAAGCCGGGGTTGCTCTCCACAAGGGTGAAAAGCTCCCCGTGCCTGGCGATGGCCGCGTCGATCTGCTCCACGGCTTCCTTGATGAACCACATGTTGTTGAGCACATACTGGGTCGGGGTGTTGATTTCGTGGGCGATGCCCGCCGCCAACTGGCCGATGGCCTCCAGTTTTTGCGTCTGCAGGAGTTGGGCTTCCAGGAGTTTGCGTTCCGTGACATCCATGACCAAAAGCCAGGATCCGGCGGGTTCGCCATAGGTGGACGGCAGCCCCACCGGGATCACGATGCTGAAGACCTGCGTGTCGCCGATGGTCCAGCGGATATCGAAGCGCGGGTTCGATGCCCGGTGGGCGTGCGGGTCCATGGCCTGCGCATACGTGTCCCGGTCCTCCGAGTGAACGCGGTGCTCAAGTCCCTGTCCGAGTATTTCGGTTCTTCCGCTTCTGAGCAATGCGCAAAAGTGATCGTTGCTGTAGGTGACCCGCCCCTCGGCGTCGAGCTGCACCAGCCCTTGATGCATTGTTTCCACAAGGCTGCGGAACCGTTTCTCGCTCTCGGCCAGTTTGTCCACGAAACGCCGCAATTCGCTCACATCCTGCGCAAACCCCTCGAAATATTCGATCTCTCCTTGATCATTGCGAACCATCCGACCGTTGAGAACGGCCCAGAAAATGGAGCCGTCCTTGCGCCGCAGCTGGATTTCCCTGTTTTTGACCACGCCGGTCGCCACTCCCTCTTCAAGCAGCGCATCGCGATCTTCGGGGTGGACATACATCTGGGGGCCGATATCCGTGTAGTATTCGCGCATTTCCACGGGCGAATCAAAACCGAAGATGCGCGCCATAGCCGGGTTGACGCTCAGAAACCTGCCTTGCGGAGTGCTTTGGAAGATACCGTCCGGGGCATTGTCAAAGATGTTTTTGTATTTTCCTTCGATGGCCTGGAGCGTGTCACGGATCCGTTCCATCATGGACACATCCCTGGCCACGAAGACGTTGCCGAAGGAGATCCCGTCGTGGTCACGCAACGTGTTGCGGCTGACGAGAAATCTTCCCGGCAAGTTACCGTAGGAGATGGGCGTGCTTTCCGATGCGTGGCCTTGGCCAGGTGTGGTGCAGTTTTCGCATCCCATGACCTCCCGGCAGGACCGCCCGATGAGGTCCCTGGGCAGGACGCCCAGACGATCAGCCAGGGACTTGTTGGCCCGTAAGATGGTCCCGCTGTCGTCCACCAGAAAGACCAGGTCCGAGATGGTGTCGAAGGTGCGCTCCAGTTCTTCCTTGGCGCGGCTGATCTGTTTGCGTTTTTTTCGGCTCGCGGTCTGATCGTGCAGAACCAGGGAATAACCGGTCAGTCTCCCCGAAAAATCGGGTTGTCTATTCATCACTGCCTGAAAATATCTCTCTTCCAGGGGATGGGACAAGAAAACCTCCCCCGTCGTGGTCTGCTTCTGGTTGGCCAGGGCGGAGTCGACAAACTCCGCCAGCCAGGGAAATACGTCCGCGACATGTTTTCCGCAGAGCGTCGAGCAGGAGATTTCGGAATGGGCGATGGCGTAGCTCTGGCCCACCCGGGCCGAGGCATCGAGCAGTTGCGCCGCTGCGCAGTTCAAGTTCTCCAAGCTTCCGCTGGGCTCGATGAACATGACCGGCATGGAAAGGCTTTCGAAAAAGGTCAGGTACCGGTTCTTCTCGTTGGTCATGTCGCGCAGGGCCGAGGCCATGCCAAGCTGCGCCGTCTGATCCCCCAGGGCCGACCACTCCACGCAAAACGCGGTGCCCATGCGATCAAAA
>CAXNFJ010000103.1:0-6711 GCA_964201165.1 Desulfomicrobium sp. | reverse complement strand
GCTATGACATGAAATGACATATAACCAAAAAAAAGGTGTGTAAACATGAACCAGATCAGCGTCCAGAAACCTACGTCCACCAAGGTTCCTAGCCGCGCCAATCAAGGATTGACGGGCCTTCTGTGCTCGCGTATCAGAGCCCAACAAATGCGTTGCGGGTGTGGCGGAACGGTAAACGCATCAGCCTTAGGAGCTGACGCCAAAAGCTTGTAGGTTCGAATCCTATCGCCCGCACCAAAAAATCTTGGTCCAAATCCAGTCGACAAGGCTAATAAGTCCATGAGAAATTGGACTTAAGAATTTGGACTTACTAAGGAAATAGCGAGAAACCGCAGGGCGCGGCGCAAGCCCCCCTCTCGCACCAGTTCGATTATTCGGGCCCCATATGGGAGGGCCCATCACCAAGGAGTGGAGTCATGGAATACAAAGTCGAAGAACTGTCCCCGGTCAAACGCAAGGTGACGGTGGATGTGGGTGTCGAGGAAGTGCATGCCGCCCTGGCCGCCACCGTGGCCCTGTACCGCAAGGGTGCGGACATCAAGGGTTTCCGCAAGGGCAAGGTCCCGTCCACAGTGGTCGAGGCCAAGTACCGCAAGCAGATTTACGGCGAAGCCACCACCGACCTGATCAATTACCATATCAATGAAATTTTGGGTGAAATGAAGCTGTCCCCCCTGTCCCGCATCGATGTCGATGCCAAGGAAATGGAGCGGGAGGAGAGTTTTTCCTACACGTTCTCCTTTGAGATCGCCCCGACCTTCGACCTGCCCGAGTACAAGGGCCTGGCCGTGGAAGAGGAAGAGGTCGTCGTCGATCCGAAGCAGGTCGAGGACGTCATTGAGCGCATCCGCCAGAACATGGCCAAGACCGTGATCATCAAGGAAGAGCGCCCTGTGGTGGACGGCGATGTCGCGGTCGTCGATTTCCAGGCCTTCCAGAACGGTGTCGCCATGGAAGGGATCGCCGCCAACAAGTTTGAGCTCCCTCTGGGCGAAGGCAATTCCCTGGTCGAATTCGAGGACATCGTCAAAGGAATGACTCCCGGCGAGTCCACGGAAAAGGAGCTGACCTTCCCCGCGGATTTTATCAATGACAAGCTGGCCGGCCAGACCGTGTCCATGCAGGTCACCCTGCACGCCATCAAGGTCCGCGAACTGCCCGAAGTCAATGACGACTTTGCCGAATTGGCCGGTGGCTACGCCTCGGTGCAGGAACTGAAAAACGCCATCGAAAAGTCCTACGTCTCCACCCGCAAGCAGTTGGTCAAGGGCGACGCCCAGAAGAAACTCCTGGACGGCATAAAAGCCGAGGTCAGCTTCGAACTGCCCGAGAGCATCGTCGAAGAGCAGATCGACAAGCAGATCGTGGAACTGCAGGGCAAGCTTGAACGTCAGGGCAAGAGCCTCGACGCTCTGGGCCGCACTCCGGCGGAACTGCGCGCCGAACATCGTCCCCAGGCCGAAGACGTGGTCAAGTCCTCCCTGGTTCTCCTGGCCATTGCCAGCGCCGAGGATCTGACGGTCGATCCCCAGGAAGTGGATCTGGTCCTGCAGAAGATGGCCGCGTCCACGGGCCAGGACTTCCATTCCATCAAGGATTACTACGAGCAGCACAATCTGATGATTCCGCTCAAGGATCGGGTACTGGCGGACAAGGCCATGGACCTCATTTACGCAAACGCCAAGGTGACCACGGTTCCTCCGGCCACGGACACCAAGGACGCATAAGTTCATGCGCGGGCCGGGCTTGTCCCGGCCCTTTTCCTTTCTTCAAGGCGTCCCCGCGTTTGATCCTGGCAGGTAAAGTGCAAGGGAAAGTGCAGGGCGAACCACGACTTTTTCCGCACAGCCCTTGACACCCTGTCCCGGATCGTTATTTTCCCAATCTTTGGTATCCGCACTCACCCGTTTTTTTTCAGGAGCTTTCATGGTCAGAAATTCCGTATTCGTCATTGAAAACACCGGCCGCGGCGAGCGGATGTACGATATCTATTCCCGCCTGCTCAAGGATCGTATCGTACTTCTGGGCACGCCCGTCGATGATCACGTCGCCAATTCCATCTGCGCCCAGCTTCTTTTTCTGGAGTCGGAAAATCCCGAAAAGCAGATCTACATGTACATCAATTCCCCCGGCGGCGCGGTGACGGCCGGCATGGCCATCTACGACACCATGCAGTATATTTCGGCGCCCGTGGCCACGCTGTGCATCGGCCAGGCCGCGAGCATGGCGGCGGTGCTCCTGTCTGCCGGCCAGAAGGGCATGCGCTACACACTGCCCCACTCGCGGATCATGATCCATCAGCCCATGGGCGGGTTTCAGGGCCAGGCCACGGATATCGCCATTCAGGCCAAGGAGATCATCCGTCTGCGCGGCGAGTTGAACGGCATCCTGGCGAATCATACCGGCCAATCTCTGGAAAAAGTTGAATTGGACACGGAAAGGGATTATTTCATGAGTGGGGAGGAAGCCTGCGCCTACGGGCTCATCGATCAGGTCCTCGCCTCCCGCAAAGAATTGGAATAGATTGGAATTTTTTTTAGAATCATGAGGTAGCCCATGGCGGAAAGAAAAAAAAGAACTGGCAAGGATTTGACCTGCTCCTTTTGCGGCAAGAGCCAGGATGAAGTGCAGCGGCTCATTGCCGGTCCGGAAGTATATATATGCAATGAATGCATCGCCCTGTGCGATGACATCCTGAAAAACGACAATCGCAAGGAAGAGATGGACTCCACGGACATTCCCCTGCCCATGGACATCAAGGCTTCCCTGGATGATTACGTGGTCGGTCAGGACGATGCCAAGAAGATCCTGTCGGTCGCGGTGTACAACCACTACAAGCGGATCAAGTATCATGCCCAGGTCAAGGGCGATGTGGAGCTGGACAAGAGCAACATCCTCCTGATCGGTCCCACCGGTTCGGGCAAGACTCTGCTGGCCCAGACCCTGGCCCGCATCCTGAAGGTGCCTTTCGCCATTGCCGACGCCACCACCCTGACCGAGGCCGGTTACGTGGGCGAGGACGTGGAGAACATCCTGGTGCAGTTGGTGCAAAACGCCGACTATGATCTGGAAGCGGCGGCCAAGGGCATCATTTACGTGGATGAGATCGACAAGATTTCGCGCAAATCCGACAGCCCTTCCATCACCCGCGACGTGTCCGGCGAGGGCGTGCAGCAGGCGCTTTTGAAGATCATCGAAGGGACCGTGGCCAACATTCCTCCCAAGGGCGGGCGCAAGCATCCCCAGCAGGAATTCATCCGCCTTGATACCTCGAACATTCTCTTCATTGTCGGCGGGGCCTTCATCGGCCTGGAAGACATCGTCAAGCAGCGCATCCAGGGCTCAAGCATGGGTTTCGGTGCCAAGATGCGCCGCAAGCAGGAAGAGAAGATCGACAGCCTGCTCCGGCAGGTCCATCCCATGGACCTGATCCGTTTCGGGCTCATCCCTGAGTTCACGGGCCGCATCTCCGTCATCACTTCGCTTACGGAGTTGACCGAAGACGACCTGATGCGCATCCTTCAGGAACCCAAGAACGCGCTCATCAAACAGTATCAGAAGATGTTCGAGCTTGAGAACGTGGATCTCAAGTTCACGTCCAACGCCATGAAGGCGCTCGCCGCCAAGGCCATCAAGCTCGAAACCGGAGCTCGCGGACTTCGCTCCGTGATGGAATCCATCATGCTTGAGATCATGTACACCATGCCTTCCATGAAGGGCGTGACCGAGTGCGTCATCAACAGGTCTGTCGTCGACGAAGGCAAAGAGCCGCTCATTCTTTTCAAACCCGAGGCCAAGAGCGCCTGACCCCGCGGTTGGGCCTTGGCCAGCGAGACCTATCATGTCCGATGCCATTGTTTTTGAAAAGACCACTCCGGAGAGCATGATCCTGCCGGTCATGTCCCTGCGCGAAGTGGTCATGTTCCCGAAATCCATCGTGCCCTTGTTCGTGGGCCGCGATTCTTCCATCAAGGCCATTGAAACGGCCCTGGACAAATACGACAAGCGGATTTTTCTGGTCGCCCAGAAGGATCCCGGTCAGGAACGTCCGGACGTGGATGGTCTCTATGGCGTGGGCACGGTCAGCAAGGTGCTGCAGATGCTGCGCCTGCCCGACGGGACCATCAAGGTCCTGTTCGAGGGCCTGTACCGCGCGTCATGGGATCAGGCCCGGGGGCTCATGATCCAGGATGAGATCCAGATGGTGCGTGTCTCCGCCCTGCCGGATGTCGAGGGCAACTCCCTGGAAGCCGAAGCCCTGGTCCGTGCCACTCATGAGGCCGTGGAGGAGTACGCCCAGGTCAATCGCAAGCTGGCCAAGGAAACCATTCTGGCCATCAACAGCGTGGTTCAGCCCGGTCGTCTGGCCGACAGTATCGCCCCGCATCTGAAGGCTATCTACGAGCGCAAGCAGGGCGTGCTTGAGCTGCGCAATCCGGTTCGCCGTCTGGAACGGGTCTATGAACTCATCCAGGAAGAGGTCGAAGTCTTTTCCCTGGAAAAGAAGATCAAGGGCCGGGTCAAGAAGCAGATGGAGGAAAACCAGAAGGACTATTATCTCGGCGAGCAATTGAAGGCCATCCACAAGGAGATGGGCCGCGACTTCGATCCCAAGGCCGACGTGGAAGACCTGGAAGCCCAACTCAAGGCCAAGGACATGCCCGATGATGCCCGCGCCAAGGCCATGGCCGAGATGAAGAAGTTGCGCCAGACTCCGCCGTCCTCGGCCGAATACGCGGTGCTGCGCAATTACGTGGACTGGATCCTGGCCCTGCCCTGGAATGTGCTCCGCGATGTGGACATCGACCTCAAGCAGGCCCAGAAAATTTTGGACGACGACCACTATGGTCTGGACAAACCCAAGGAGCGTATCCTTGAATACCTGGCCGTGCAGGCCCTGGTCAAAAAACTGCGTGGCCCCATTCTATGCCTGGTCGGCCCTCCCGGTGTGGGCAAGACTTCCTTGGCCAAGTCCATCGCCCGGGCCACGGGACGCGAATTCGTGCGTCTTTCCCTCGGTGGGGTGCGGGACGAAGCCGAGATCCGCGGTCATCGCCGGACCTATGTCGGGGCCTTGCCCGGCAAGATCATTCAGTCCCTGAAGCGCGTGTCCTCCAACAATCCGGTTTTCTGCCTGGATGAGGTCGACAAGATGAGCATGGACTTCAGGGGCGACCCCTCGGCCGCGCTGCTCGAAGTGCTCGACCCGGAACAGAACAGCGCCTTCAACGATCATTATCTGGACATGGACTACGACCTGTCCCAGGTCTTTTTCATCACCACTGCCAATTCGCTGCAGACCATTCCGTTGCCGCTGCAGGACCGTATGGAGATCATCTCCATCCCCGGCTATCTGGAAACGGAAAAGGAGCGCATCGCGTCTGATTTCCTGCTGCCCAAGCAGTTGGAGCAGCATGGCCTCAAGCCCGAAAACCTGACTCTGTCCAAGGGCGCGATCCTGGAGATCATCCGCCGCTACACCCGCGAATCCGGGGTACGCAACATGGAGCGCGAGCTGGCCTCGGTCTGTCGCAAGGTGGCCCGCGCGCTGGTGGAGGACGGCGACATGGACAAGAATGTGTCCGTGAGCAAGTCCATGCTTGGCACCTATCTTGGCATCCCCAAGGTCCGCCACGGCCAGCGCGAGGAAGAGGCCCAGGTGGGCGTGGCCACGGGCCTTGCCTGGACCCAGACCGGCGGGGAGCTTCTCTTTGTGGAAGTGGCGCTCATGCCGGGGTCGGGCAAGATCGAGATCACCGGCAAGCTGGGCGATGTCATGCAGGAGTCGGCCCGAGCCGCCATCAGCTACATCCGTTCCCGGTCGGAGTATTTCGGGCTGCGCCGGGATTTTTACAAGGAAGTGGACATCCACATCCATGTGCCCGAAGGGGCCACCCCCAAGGACGGGCCGTCGGCCGGCATCACCCTGGCCACCTGTCTGGCTTCGGCCCTCTTGGACATCCCGGTCAGAAACGATGTGGCCATGACCGGCGAGATCACCTTGCGCGGGCGGGTCCTGCCCATCGGCGGAGTGCGGGAAAAGCTCCTGGCCGCCCACCGGGGCCTGATCACGCGGGTCTTGATGCCCAAGGAGAACGAACGGGACCTGAAGGATGTGCCCAAGGTCATCTTGAAGGAACTGGAGATCGTTTTTGTGGAGAACATGGACGAGGTGCTGTGCGAGGCATTGAAGGACGTCACCCGGGAATCGCTTTTCTGTCCCACGGCCGACGTCATTCCGGTTTCCAAGGCACTGCACAAGGGGCATGAATTTTCCAGCCCGCAATAATGGCCGCCTTCGCGCCATCTTTGAAAATTCGTACAAACCCTCGTCATGAAAGTGGCGGGGGTTTGTCATTTCATCCGATATACCCAGACCGGTTTGTCGTCCCGGTTGCGCAGCACGGCCACGGGTCGCATGGCGGTGGCCTCGAACTCCAGACTGACCAGCCACGCGTCGGGCCGCAGTTCCCGTCTCGCCTTTTCTGCGGCGGGACCCATGCTTTCAGGCCGCTGAAACATGTAGACCATGGCATAGCCGGACCACTCCTCCCTCCAGATGTCTCCCTGCCGTACACGCGCAAAGGGGCAACGCCAGCCGCAAAGCAGGCGCAGGGCCCAACTCCACTCCAGGCCTTCCAGGCGAGCAAGCGGGTAGATCCGGTACAGTTCCAGAAGACCGGCGCCGAGCCCGCAGCCGGCATCCAGGAC
>CAXNFJ010000102.1:0-6748 GCA_964201165.1 Desulfomicrobium sp. | reverse complement strand
ACGGCCAAGGGGCCTATGAGGAGCCGGTCCAGGTCCGCCTCGGTACGGATAAAGAGCGGCGTGGCGTGGAGCTGGTCATAGCCCTGCTCCCAGCCGATAACGCACTCCAGTTCGCCCAGGTGGCTCTTGATGGCTGTCTTCAGATCATCCAATTGGGACATATGTCCTCCTCATTGATTTCAAATCTATCCGTGACACGGGCATCCCTGCCCTTGACTGACTTGCAGGGCCAACGCGTTCCAGTCCGCCTCGGACACCGGATTGAAGCTCGGCGCGGGTCCGTATTCGTGAATGCGGCGGGTGAACTCCGTGACCACATGCTGCCAGCGCTGCCCTTCCGAAGCCGAAACCCAGGTGAACTCGAAGCGCCGGGGATCCATGCCGGTGATGGGCAGGAAACGCTTCAGCATTTCGAGTCTGCGCCGGGCATAGAAGTTGCCTTCGGCATAATGGCAGTCCCGGGGATGACAGCCGGACACGAGCACACCGTCGGCTCCGTTCATGAGCGCACGGACGATGAAGAGCGGATCGATGCGGCCCGAGCAGGGTACGCGGATGATGCGCAGGTCCGTCGGCTGGGTGAAACGGGACACGCCCGCCGTATCCGCGCCGCCGTAGGAGCACCAGTTACACAGGAAACCAACTATTCGTAATTCGCGAGCATCTTGGGCGGGCATAAGGCGTTGACCTCCGCGAGGATCTGGTTATCGGTGAAATGTTCGAGCTGAATGGCGCCCTGGGGGCAAGTCACGGTACAGATGCCGCAACCCTGACACACGGTCTCGATGACCTCGGCCTTGGGGTTTCCGAAACGATCCGCCACGGCCTTGATGGCTCCGAACGGACAGGTCGTGATGCATTTGCCGCAGCCGACGCAGCGGCCGGGGTTGACTCGGGACACGGCCGGATCGGATTCGAGCATGGCCTTCGACAGCAGCCCCAGGACCTTGGCGGCGGCGGCGCTGCCCTGACTGACGGATGCGGGGATGTCTTTGGGGCCCTGACAGGCGCCGGCCAGAAATACGCCGGCGGTATTGGTCTCCACGGGCTTGAGTTTCGGATGGCTCTCCACGAAAAAGCCGTACTGATCCGGACAGACCCGAAGCTTTTCGCCCAGCGCCACCGCGCCCTTGGCGGACTCCGCGCCCACGGCCAGGACGACCAGATCGGCGGGCACTTCCACCTGCGTGCCGGCCAGGGTGTCGGCCCCGCGCACGATGAGCTTATCGCCCTTGGGATAGATCATGGCCACACGGCCGCGCACATAGTGAGCCCCGTATTCCTCCATGGCCCGGCGGGTGAACTCGTCATAACCCTTTCCGGGGGAGCGGATGTCCATGTAGAAAACATAGGACTGGGAATCGGGGATGTGATCCTTGGTCAGGATGGTCTGCTTGGCCGTGTACATGCAGCAAAAGCCCGAACAGTACGGCCTGTCCACGGACTTGTCGCGCGAACCGACGCACTGGATGAAGACCACGTGCTTGGGTTCCTTGCCGTCGGACGGACGCTTGACGTGCCCGCCGGTGGGACCGGAGGCCGAGAGCAGGCGTTCGTACTGCATGCTGGTGATGACGTCCGGATAACGGCCCTCGCCGTACTGCGGATATTTGTGCCAATCGAAAAGGTCATAGCCCGTGGCCACGACGATCGCGCCCACGTCCACGTTGACCAGTTCGTCCTTCTGTTCGAAATCGATGCACTTGACCGGGCAGATCTTGGCGCACAGTCCGCACTTGCCCTTCTGGAGCATGATGCAGGATTCCGCGTTGATGGCCGCCTTCTTGGGGATGGCCTGCGGAAACGGGATGTTGATGGACGGGGCGTTGCACAGACCTTCGTTGAACTTGTCGGGGAGTTTGCGGCTGGGGCATTTTTCCACGCACAGACCGCAGCCCGTGCAGTCCTTCCAGTTCACGTAAGTCGCCTTCTTGCGGATAACGACCTGGAAATTGCCCACATACCCGCCCACCGATTCAATCTCGGAAGAGGCGTAGAGGGTGATGTTCGGGTGCTGGGCGATATCGACCATCTTCGGGCCGAGCACGCAGGACGAGCAGTCGACCGTGGGGAAGGTCTTGTCCAGCTTGGCCATCTTGCCGCCGATGGTCTGCTCGCGCTCGACCATGACCACTTCCTGGCCGCCGTCGGCGCAGTCCAACGCCGCCTGGATTCCGGCCACGCCGCCGCCGATGACCAGCACGCGCTTGACCGTCTCGAAGCGCTTGGCCACCAGGGGCTTGTTGCGGCGCAGCTTTTCCACGGCCATGCGCACCAACTCGGCGGCCTTGCCCGTGTTCAGGTCCTTGGTCTTGCCTATCCAGGAGACATGCTCGCGGATGTTGGCCATTTCAAACATGTAACGGTTCAGCCCCGCGCGCTCCACGGCCCGGCGGAAGGTCGGCTCGTGCATGCGCGGGGTGCAGGAGGCCACGACCACGCCGTCGAGATTCTTTTCCTTGATGGCCTGGATGATGGCGTCCTGCCCGGGTTCGGAGCAGGCGTACATCGTGTCCGTGGCGTGCACCACGTCGGGGTAGGTCAGGGCCGTGGCCGCGACTGACGGACAGTCCACGGTCCCGGCAATATTACTGCCGCAATGGCAGATGAAAACACCAATTCGCATCGCGTCCTCCCTACCTGGCCTGCGCCGGTTGTTTGATCTTGCCCAGGGCCAATCGCGGATCGACGCAGAGTTTCTCGAAGCCGAGCTCCGCGCGATCAAGTCCCAGAGCATAGCCAAGGAGTTGGGTATAATAGAAAACAGGAATCTTGAAAGTCTCGTGCAGGGCATCGTTGATCTGCCCCTGCCGCAGGTCCAGGTTCATCTGGCACAGCGGGCAGGCGGTCACGAAGGCGTCGGCCCCCAGGTCACGGCCGGCATCAAGCAATTTGCCCGACAGCCGGGCCACGATGTCCCCGCGCGGAACGCCGTACGACGCGCCGCAACACTCCACCTTGAGCGGAAAAGGCACGACCTCGGCCCCGAGGGCGGTCATCAGCCTGTCCATGGCCATGGGGTTTTCATGATGATCAAAGCGCATCAACTCCGGCGGCCGGTTCATGATGCAGCCGTAGTAACAGGCGATCTTGATGCCGGTCAGAGGCTTGACGACCTTGGACTTGATCAGCTCCGGGTCCACATTCTCGGCCAAAACCTGCAACACGGACTGGGCGTCCACGGTGTTCCGGCACGGTACGTCGAGGAGCGCGTTGGACTTGGCCCGAAACTCGGGGTCTTCCATCTTGTGGGCCGCGGTGCGCAGATTTGTCAGGCAGCTCGGGCACGGCGTCATCACCTTGTCCATGCCCATGACCTCGACCTGAGCCAGGTTGCGGGCGGACAGGGCCGAGGACAGAACATGATTGACCGTGTGGGCGGGCGAGGAACCGCAACAGCTCCAGTCCTCGACATCCACCAGTTCCACGTCCAGGGCGCGGCAGACCGCTCTGGTGGACGTGTCGTATTCCAGGGACGTGCCCTGGCCGGAGCAACCCGGATAATACGCGATTTTAAGCATTTTTGCCTCCTTTGCGGAACCGCTCGAAAATGCGGGCCACCTGCTCGCGACCCTGGATCGGGTGCGGCTTGAACGGCAGTTTGCCGCGCATGAGCACCTGCGGCGCGAGATCGACATCGGTGAACACGCGACCGGAGCGGGTCATGTACGAGGCCATGAGCCCAAGTTCATAGGCCCGACCGTTCCGTTCCACGGAGGCCAGAAACGAGTCGGCGAAGATTTTCACGGAACGCTCCGTGGCATACCCGGCCTCGCGGGACATGTGGCGACAAACATCCATGATCTGCGCGACGTCGATCTTGTTCGGGCAACGCGTGGTGCAGGATTGACAGGATCCGCACAGCCACAGGGAGCGGCTCTTCAGAATCGCGTCCTTTTGTCCGGCCTGCAGAAGTCGCATGATCTGACTGACCGAATAATCATAAACAAACGTGTACGGGCATCCGGCCGTACAATTGCCACACTGATAGCAGTTCTTGACATTCTGGTGGCTGCGGGCTTCGACCTCGGCGACAAAATCGAAGTCGGCGGAAGCAAGATCAAAGATTTGCATAGGCATACCCAACTTGCGGTAAAGAACGGCGAACCGTCCGGTTGACATGAATCTCGTCCCGGAAAAAACGAGTGAGGCCGATGAACCTTTTTGACACACCATCAGAAGCGATGGCTGACCCAAATTGATACAGCGTATCCCCTGAAATCGAGTGTTGCCGGGACATGAAGTTTCTTTTAAGCAGATTTGATGCCATAATCCTCAATCCCGCAGGTTGTCCAGCCCTGCAGGACGGAGCACAGGCATTTAATCGATAATCGAAAGGTCGAAAGACCCCTAAGGAAGTACGCATGAACCAGAACAAACGCCGCTTTGAGCGCGAGCCGGTCACGGTTCCGTGCAAAATCAGTTACGAAGATGATTCCCGCAACTCGGCAAGAGCCAGCATCATCAACCTCAGTTCAGGCGGAGTCATGCTCGCGGCGGAGCAAGGTTTCATTGCCAATGAGCGCGTCTCGATCAGCCTTGACGATGGCTATGATTCACTGCTTTTTGAATTCGCGGAGATTTTGACCGGAACCGTGCGCTGGAGTCAGGCATCTCTGTGCGAAGGGCGGCATGTGTATCATGTTGGCGTTGCATTGGAGCAGGAACTGACGCGCAGGATTTTTCTCACTGAACAATAAGTGCGCGTATTTCCCTTGTATTGTGCTCGTTCATCTTTTATACTTATAAGTATGTACTGACCTGCGAATGTCGCGTGCGGCACCAACCAAAGGACGTTGTCATGGCTCATGAGGCGCAGAAAAACAGGAAATGGGAACGATACGGCTGCCTGCTTCCGTGCCGGGTCATTCCCCAGAACGAGGCGGACATGGTCGTCTCGGCCCGGATCATCAATATCGGACGCGGCGGAATACTCATCGAAGCGGATTATGATTTCAATACGGGCGACAAAGTCATCGTCGCCGCGGCCGACACCGGAATCGAGCGCTTCGATTTGCTCGAAGAAATCCACGGGACCGTGCGCTGGGGACAAATCGACTCCACGTCCCTGATGGGGCTTTTTTATGTCGGCATCGAATTCGACGATCTGATGCCGCTCAAACAGGCTGTAAGCGTATGCAACTGATTTTCGCGCCGCGAGACTATCCCCGCTCCCCTTCCCCTGCCTAACATGAAAAAAGGGATTCCGTCACCGGAATCCCCTAATTTTTTTCTGCGGACCACGTGGTCCAGTCCCGACTCTTTAGACTTTCGGTTTCTGGGCGTCAGCCGCGGCCCTGTTTCCGAGGTTATCTTCCATGGCCGCGCGCTTGAACCCATAGTCCAGCAGTTTGGCTGTCTCCACCTGACGAACAACGGAATTCTGGGCGCCCAGAACCACCGCCAGGAGGCGGGTATTGCCCCGCTTGGCGGTGGCGGTGATGTTGTAGCCGGAAGCGCTGACGAACCCGGTCTTGAGCCCGTCCACGCCTTTGTAGGTGCGCAGCAGGGAATTGGCGTTGCGATGGGTGGCACCATGGTAGGTGTGGGTGGTCATGGAATGAATCGTTAACGACTCGGGAAAAGTGCGCAGATAACTCATGGACAGCTTGGCGATGTCCCGCGCAGTGGAAAGCTGACCCGAAGCGGGCAACCCATTGGGATTCTTGAACAGGCTGCTGGTCATGCCGATCTTCTTGGCCTTGGCGTTCATCTGCGACACAAATTTGGAAGGATCACCCTTGCCCATGTACTCGGCCACGGCCACGCAGGCGTTGTTGGCCGAAACCACGCTGATGCCCTTGATCAGTTCGTTCAGGGGAACCTTTTCACCACGTTTGAGGCTCATGCGCGACCCACCCGTCCTGACCGCCTTGGGGCTGACCGGAATGGATGTCGTGGGCGAAAGCCTTCCCTGGGCC
The DNA here is from genome assembly GCA_964201165.1 of Desulfomicrobium sp. Lineage (GTDB taxonomy): Bacteria > Desulfobacterota > Desulfovibrionia > Desulfovibrionales > Desulfomicrobiaceae > Desulfomicrobium. The sequence continues at coordinate 827 of CAXNFJ010000102.1, read as the reverse complement.
ATGGCTTCACGGACCAGATACAGGGTCAACAGCTTGGTGATGGACGCCGGCGCGATGGTCTTGTCTGGGTTGTGCTCGTAATAGACCTTGCCGTTGGACATATTGATCAAGATGGCGGATTTGACGTTCAAATGCAGGTCCTTGGCCGAGGCTGTCGTAGTGGACAACCCGCCGTCCCCGGACGTGGGCACTTTGACGGCCGCTTTTCGGACGGAAGGAGCTTTGGTTTTTTGAGCGATAGCCTTGGAAGCAACCGGCGCCTTCGCGACCTTAGCCGCCGACTTTTTCTTGGCGGTGGTTTTCTTGGCGGTGGTTTTCTTGACGGCCTTTTTGTCGGGTTGGCTCTTGCCTGCGGCCTTTGTCGACTTCTTGGCGGTTACGGCAGCCTTGGCCGAGGAGGCCTTGGCTTTTTTCGTGGAAGCCTTGGGTGCGGTCGCGGCTTTCTTGGCGGCGGGTTCCGCCGCTGCCGCCGGAGGTGTGGCCGCCTTTTCAGGCGTTGCGCTGGCCGGGGCTGAATCCTGCGCGGCCTCGCTCTGCGTGCCCGCCGGAGCGGGCTGCTGCTCAGGCTTGGGGGCGACGGACGCACGAAAGACGTGGCTCCCGGAAGACGCGGACGCGAAAAATGACGGTCCGGTCAGGCCGTTGAACACAACAAAAATGAGGAGAAAACACAGACAGTTTCCAAAATGTTTCTTCTTCATGGGCCTGCCTTACGGTTCAACAATGTGCCGGTCAAGCGCGAAATGATGAAAACATACCATGCAAATTCATAATGTTAGGGAAACACTGATTAAATCATTTTCGTCTGGGTCGTAACCTGCTAAATT
>CAXNFJ010000101.1:0-6787 GCA_964201165.1 Desulfomicrobium sp. | reverse complement strand
TGGCGGCATAGCGACCCTTTCCACCCCTCCGGAATTGGACTCAAGCCAGCGGCTCGGTTTTTCCGATCGCAACAGCCTGGGCGGACAGACTCCGGTTTTTTCCCTGGGGGCGAAAATCCCGGATCTTGATCTGTGGGTGGTCCAAGAGGTGGAGATTCGCGACGCGACCAAGGGGCTGCAGGAATACACGCGCATTTCCGTGCTCATCGCCGGCCTGATCGCCATGGTCCTGAGCCTGCTCTTTGGAGCCATCTGGTGGAGAACCATGGGCCAGAGTCACAAGCGCATCGCGGGCAAATTTCAGACCCTGGCCATGGAACTGGAGCAGCAGCGAAACTTCCTGGACTCCATCAACGACACCATTCCGGATTTCATTGCCGTCAAAAACCTCAGCGGCACCTACACCTATGCCAACCCGGCCCTGGCGGACGGGGTGGGCCGGCGCGAAGACGAAGTGCTTGGCCTGGACGACGTCGCCCTGTTCGGTTTTGACACGGGCAAACGCATGGAACAGTCGGATGAACAGACCTTGAAGACCGGTGCGCCCGTGACCATCACCGAACGCATCTTTCTCAAATCACGCGAGCACCATTTCCAGATCACCAAGGTCACCTTGAAGGATGACCAGGGCTCCCCCCAGGGTATTGTTTCGGTGTTCCGCGACATCACGACCATGGTCCAGGCCGAGGCGCGCAAACGTCAGGCCATTTCCCAGACCGTGGAAGCCCTGGTCAAGGCCATCGAGTTCACGGACCCATACCTGGCCGGGCACTCCCTGCTGATGCGCGACGTATCCTCCCTGCTGGCCGACAGCCTGCGCCTGTCCCCCGAGGACACGTCCACAGTGGAAATCGCCTCCCACCTGTCCCAGATCGGCAAGATATTCATCGACAAGGCGATCCTGACCAAGGTCGATCAACTCTCGGACGAAGAAAAACATCTGGTCCAAAAGCATGTCGAACATGCGGGGGACATCCTGCGCCAGATCGATTTCGAATTGCCCGTCTTTGAGGCTGTCTATCAAATGAATGAGCGTCTTGACGGTAGCGGCTATCCCAAGGGACTGCACGGTGAGGAAATCAGCATCCAGGCCAAGGTCTTGAGCGTGGCCAACAGCTTTTGCGCCATGATCCGGCCCCGGGCCTACCGCCCGGCCATGAGCGCTGCGCAGGCATTGGAAACAATGCGCGAGTCCGTGAACAGTTACGATCTGCGCATCGTGGAGGCTCTTGCCAATGCCCTGGAAACATCCCGGGGCAGCAGGATGCTGGAAAAAGCAAGCGAATAGGGCTCCGGCCCTCTTCAGATTGAACTGCAAAGGCCCATGCGCTCACCAACGCATGGGCCTTTGTCATAAGCACATCTTTTTACGGAAAAACGCCGGGGATAAAAGAGATCAGGCCTGAAGCTGATTGATGGTGCGGGCGAGCTGATTCCCAAGGGAGGTCTTGCGGGTCACTTCCTGCTCCACCGACGCGATGCCCTTGATCACGGTGGAATGCTTGCGATTGAAGCGCCGACCGATATCAACTAAAGACAGGTCGGTGTGCTTGCGGGCCAGGTAAAAGGCGGTGTTGCGGGCGAGGACCCGGTCTCTCTTGCGGCTCTTGGAGCGCAAATCGTCAAAACCGAACCCGTAGGCCTGGCAAATGAAGCTGATGATCTTGTCCAAGTCGATGGACGCGCTGTCGAGATTGTAATTCTGCAGAATTTCCCAGGCCAGATCCATGGAGATGTCCATGTTCAGAAGCTTGGCCTTCAAAATGATGTTTTTGAGGCAGCTCTCCAGTTGCCGGACATCGGTCTTGATCCGGTCCGCCAGAAGTTCGGCCACGCTGCCCGGCATGTTGACGTGAGCCGCCTGGGTCTTGGCCTGGATGATGCCCAGTCTGGTCTGGTGGTCGGGCTTGTCGATGACCGCCATGAAGCCCTGCGCAAAGCGGGACAGCAGGTTGGCGTCGATATCCGAAAGCTCCCGGGGCAGAAAGGTGCTGGTCATGACCACGCGCCGCCCCTGATTCTGAAGCGATTTCAAGGTATTAAGCAGTTCATCCTGCATTTTCTCCTTGCCCTGGAAAAAATGAACGTCTTCCAGCAGCAAGAGATCCACGTTGGAGCGGAAGCGGGCCTTGAACTGCTCGACTGCCTTGGCTTTGATGGCCATGACAAGCTGGGAAGCGAATTCCTCGCCACTCAGGTAGCAGACACGCAAATGCTGCCGGTTGGTCTGCCGGGCGATTTCGCTGCCAATGGCCTGTGCCAGGTGGGTCTTGCCCAGGCCCGGCGCGGAGCACAGAAAAAGCTGATCCGAGCCTTGCACATCCTGACAGAAGCTGCGGGAGGCGACATACGCGAGGTTGTTGCAGGGGCCGACAATGAAATCATCAAACTGATGCCGCCAATTGTTCACGGTCTGCGTAGGCAGGGCGTGAGCCATGGGCAACCCCATCTGGCGGGTGATAATTTTTTTGGGAGCGGGAGGGATGATACGCGCCCTCGCCACGGGGGCATCGGCCTGGGCCGAGCCCAAATCAATGGTTGGCGCATATCCCAAGGCGTCGGCGGCGGCATCCTTGATTCTGTCGAGCATACGGTCCCGGACCCAGGTACAAACAAAGTCATTGGGAGCGCGAAGCACGAGTGTGTCGTTCTCAAGACAACCCTGCAACGGCTTGATCCAGAGCTGGTAATGCCCCGGAGTAAGCCTTTTCTCCAGCGAAAGTGAAATACGTTCCCATGCGTCGATCATGGGAACGGTTTCTAGCCAAGCGACGGACTTGCGACAACTCCGATAAAACCAGCCTGTCCCAACTTGACCCAACTCTTTCTATACAGGATAACCTAACGAATTTAATAGACATCCTCATTACCAAGGCTTTCTGGGCATGAGCTCGGTGCAGTCATTGTCCTGTTTGGCCGCCACTCCCGAGTTGTCAATACTTTATTTTAAACATTTGTGATTTCTTTTTTACACATGAATAAATATTTTATCTTAAAATTTCTTCTATTTTCTCAAAATTTTGATTTTCAATCCTGAGCCCTGAGTTACACCGAGCATTCCCGCGAGCACCTGGGTCATGAAAACATAATACTTTAATATATTAGTATAAAATAATATCGATTTCTTTCACATGAACTTTCCTCATCAGCATCCATCCTCCCTGGTGATATAAATATTGGACTAAAATATACGGAATTATACGTATCAGAAAGGCTAAACGGGGATTTCCTCGCCTGGAGCCTTGTTTCCCAGGTGAACCACAATTGTGTCGGACAATTTCTCACATCCAAGTCCAAAAAAAAGGCACGTTTCATGAAACGTGCCTTGAGTGATTGCGCGAACGCCGCAAAAGTCAATACGGGTATGCGGCAGCCCCCTCGTTGACCAATGCCTGCAGAGGCTCGGCAAAGCGTTCCGCCAGGTCGTCGAAGAGCAGAGGGATGCGCTCTTGAAACGCCGCCAAAAGCGGCAACATGACTTGGCGCATCTGCGGATGCGCAGCCTTGTCGCAGCGCAGCTTGAAAATATGCCGCCATTCGCGGATGTTGGCCGTGGTCACGATCTCGGTCTTGAGGCTGTTGGGCAGAACACTGCGCGCTTCCTGGGCCGTGGCCCCGGCATCGACCAAACTCAAATAGGCCGCCTCGCAGGCCTGCATGGCGGAAAGCCAGAGACCGTACCGCGCGTCGTCCAAGGCCCAAAAATATGGCCGGATGACCGTGATTTCGCTCCCGAACTTGTCCTGGGCATAATTGGCGTAACGGGTGCTTTCCTGGGAAAAGGAGCACAGGCGGTGCCGCACCAGCTCGTGGGTCACACCCCGGTCACAAACAATGCGCACGGTGACGGAAATATGCTCCAGCACGCTGTCGTGCCCCAGCCGCACGATGCGGGACAAGAGCTTGCGGGCCGAGTCCGCGCTGGCCTGATCTTCGGATTTGTAACAGGTCCGGGCGGCCAGTTCCAGATGACGCAGAATAAATTCGCCGTCAGGCAGGTGCATGAAGGAAAAACAGGGATCGATGACTTTCATGGCTCCTCGCTGAACTGATGGATGAAGGGTCAAAAGAAGGGAGGCTTCCAACAACGTTAGGCGAACCGCGCCGTATTCACTCGCCAAATATTTTCGCGGCGCACTATTCGCTCCGCAACTTGAGCCCGCCGTCAATATGGAGATACGCCTTGGGCGTGACCATTCGCCCCCGTGGGGTGCGTTTCAAAAAACCGCACTGGATCAAATAGGGCTCGTAGATGTCCTCGATGGTCCGCACTTCCTCGGAACAGGCTGCGGCAATGGTTTTCACGCCAACGGGTCCGCCGCCAAAATGATCGATGATGCATTCCAAAATCTTGCGGTCCATCATGTCCAGCCCCCGGGAATCCACGTCCATTATATCCAGCCCCTTGGCCGCCACATCCGCATCAATCAGCACACGACCGGCAACCTGGGCATAGTCGGCCACGCGACGCAGCAGACGGTTGGCGATACGCGGCGTACCCCGCGAACGTTTGCCGATCTCCAGCGCACCGTCGGCGCTGATTTCCAGCCCCAGAATGCGGGCCGCGCGGGTCACGATCAGGGACAGTTCCTGCGGATTGTAAAATTCGAGGCGACAGATGACCCCGAAACGATCGCGCAACGGAGAGGTTAAGAGCCCGATGCGGGTCGTGGCCCCGACCAGAGTAAAGGGCTCCAGTTCGATCTTGACTGTGCGTGCTCCGGGCCCCTGTCCGACAATGAGGTCGAGCTTGAAATCTTCCATGCCCGGATACAGAATTTCTTCCACCACGGGCGGCATGCGGTGAATCTCATCGATAAAGAGCAGATCGTGCCGATTCAGGCTGGTCAGTATGGCGGCCAGATCTCCGCTACGTTCCAGCACCGGGCCGGAGGTGGAGACCATGTTCACGCCCAGTTCGCTGGCCATGATCTGGGCCAGGGTGGTCTTGCCCAGTCCCGGATTGCCGTAGAGCAGGCAATGATCCAGCTGCTGTCCGCGCTCTTTGGCCGCCTGCAGATAAATCTTCAGGTTGCCGCGGACATCTTCCTGGCCGATGAAATCGTCCAGGGTGCGCGGGCGGATATGCTCTTCGATGGGATTTTGAATCATACTATTTGGAAGCGAAAATCTTCAGCGCTTGGCGAATTGCCGCGCCCGCGTCCAGGTCGGGTTCTTTTTCGAACACGGCCCGCACCACTTCCTCCACTTCATGCCGCCCGTATCCCAGGGAAACCAGGGCGGCCGCGCAGTCCGAAGACGCTGTGGGCGCGGGTGCATGCCGGCCCGGGAGCAGGGACGGAGAGGAGACGAGCTTGTCCTTCAAATCCAGAAGCAGGCGCTTGGCCGTCTTGGCGCCGATTCCGGGCACCCGGGTCAAGGCGGCCACATCTTCTCTGGCGATGCACGCCGCCAATTCCGCCGTGGAGAAACAGCCGAGCATGGCCAAGGCTGTCCGGGGGCCGAGCTTGGGCGCGGCGAGCAGCGTCACGAAGGTCTGCCGTTCCTCCCACGAAGCAAAGGCATACAGGATCAGGGCGTCCTCGCGGACCAGGGTGTGGATGAAAAGCCGGGCCACATCCCCGGTACCGGGCAGCGCGGCCAACCCGTCCGTGGTCAGATAGGCCTGATAGCCCACACCGCCCGCGGTAAGCAGGACACAGGACTCTTCATCGCGGCGCAGGACCGTTCCTTCAAGATAGGCTATCATGGGTCAGAGCTATAGACGAGTTGCCCCGCTTTGACCAGCGGCCACGGCGGCCAGGAAGCGGGAGTGATTCAGATGGCAGATGGCCAGAGCCAGCGCGTCACCGGCGTCCTCGGCCCAATCCGGGCGTACGCCCAGAAGCTGGCCGACCATGAAGGAAACCTGACTCTTTTCCGCCCGTCCCGCACCGACCAGGTTTTTTTTGACCAGGGTGGGCTCGTAACCGAAGACCTGAGCCCCATGCACGCCACAAGCTGCCAGCACCGCGCCGCGCGCCTGCCCAAGCTTCAGGGCCGAAGCCGAGTTGCGGGCCAAAAAAACATTCTCCACCGCGACAGCATGTGGAGAATGTGTATGCAGCAGTTCCGCGATGCGGGCATACATGAGGCCCAGTCGGGCACTCATGGCTTCCTCCGCCGGACGGACCGTGCCCGCCTCGACCAGGGACAGAACCCCTGAACGCTCCCGAACCAGACCATAGCCCATGCAGCGCGATCCGGGATCAACCCCCAGGATGATGCGGTCCGCTGCCATGAGGGCTACATCTCCGCCAAAAGTTCGTCCGGCAGGTCGAAATTGGCGTAGACGTTCTGCACGTCGTCGTTGTCGTCCAGGGCGTCATACAGCCTGAGCATCTTGCGACCGGTATCCGCATCCACCGCCACTGTATTCTGCGGGATGCGGTTCAGTTCGGCGCTCTGAAAAACAATGCCGGCCGTCTCAAAGGCAGCCCGCACGTTTTGAAAGTCCTCCACCGCGCACTGCACCTGCCAGGTGTCGTCCTCGTCAAGGACATCTTCCACACCGGCCTCAAGCCCCGCTTCCAACAACTGCTCCTCGCTGCAGGCGGCCTTGTCGAAGGTGAACACGCCCTTGCGGTCGAACATCCAGCCCACGCAGCCGGCCGCGCCCATAGAGCCGCCGTTCTTGCTCAGAATATGCCGCACTTCGGCCACGGTCCGATTCCGATTGTCGGTGACGGCCTCGATCAGCACGGCCACGCCGCCGGGGCCATAACCCTCGTACATGATCTCTTCCAGCGCCTCGGAGGCCAGCTCGCCCGTACCCTTCTTGATGGCC